>DATIBX010000334.1:0-6913 GCA_035457105.1 Pyrinomonadaceae bacterium | reverse complement strand
TATTGAGTTCGATCGAGTTACCAAGTCGCCAGCTGAGCTTAGAACCCGGTGACATCGTCTCGCTTCTTGGGAGCGGTCTAGCTACCGGCACGGCTCGGCTGCATTCGGTTCGCGTAGCAAATCCTCCTCAACCTGCAACTGCGCAAGTAAGTGACTCGCAATTGGATGTGACGCTTCCGAACAATCTCGAAGCCGGCTTTTACACGGTTGCTGTTGAGATCATCACGCCGCGCGGAACGATCACCAGTAATGAACTACCGCTGGCGGTGGCGCCAGTGATTACCACGGTATTGCCACTGAGCGTGGCGCGTGTTGGCGGCACGGCGACGATCAACCTCACCAGTAGCGTGCCCGCGTTGCTCGACCAACGAGTGTCGTTGTTACTCGGCGACTTTGAAATGCGAAGGACCTTGCCAACGGCGCCGCCGGCTTCGTCAAACGCCTTTCAGTTCGTCATCGAGACGCCGGCCGGCGGGCAGTTTCCCACGCCAACAGGAGTTCCGCTGCTCGCCCGTTTGCGAGTCGATGGAGTGGACAGCGAAATCATTGCGCCGCTGGGACCAGGCCAGCCAGAAAGCACCCCTCTCGAGTTCGACTCGACCAAAGAGATCACGATCAATTGAGGCCCAATGAGCACTGATCTTAACAACTGGCAACAAAACAATCAGCGCTACCTGTCGGCGGCGCTTCACTGGCTTCGTCTGCGATTAAGAGAATTGGCCCAGCACCCTACAATTCCGGCCGCACCGGTCAGCCGAGCGCAGCCCGAACACCAACACGCTTCCGGACGTGCTTCAGGACGTAAGTGGCACTTTTGGGACAAGCCTGAACCTGACTCTCGTAGGCTGCCCCCCCTCTTGCTTCCGGCTGCGGACAACTCAGTAGTCTCTGCCGAACAGCTGGCTCAAGCGACGGAAGAGTTGAAAACAGCTGCTGCCTCGACGCCTCCACCTGCGATGGTTGTCCTCACCCAAAGCTTTGGCCTCTCTAAATTTGAAAGTGAAATTCTTTTGTTGTGCGCGGCGATGGAGCTCGACACCAGCGTTGCCACGTTGTGCGCGGATGCGCAAAGCGACTCTCAAAAATCCTATCCGACCTTTGCATTGGCAATGAATCTCTTCGAGGAGCCAGCATGGAGCGCGCTTTCTCCCGAAGGCCCATTGCGTCACTGGCGACTGCTCGAGATAAACCAGCCGGGTGCCCAACCGCTCACCACGAGCGCACTTCGCGCCGATGAGCGCATTGTCAATTTCCTAAAAGGCCTGAACTATCTGGATGACCGGCTATCGACTCTGCTCTTACCGCTGCGACCGCTAACAAATATTGAGGCGGATGAACTACCCACGTCCCAATATCGTGCGGTTCACTCGATTCTGAGCTTTTTGCAACAAAACAACGCTGGTCCCGCTCCGGTAATTCAACTTGTAGGATCTGACACGCCAAGTAAGCAGCTCATCGCTCAACACACTGTGGCTGCGCTCGGACTCCATTTATATCGGTTGCCGGCTGAGTTGATGCCCAGTCATGCGGGTGACCTTGAGACCCTCGCCCGGCTGGCGGAGCGGGAGACGGCGCTCTGGCCCCTGGCTATCTATCTCGAAGTCCGCGAAGCGACCAGCGAGAAGTCTGCCGATCTGTACGCACCCGTTGATCGGTTTCTGACTCGCAACAACGGCATGGTTTTCTTAGACGTCCGGGAAGCACGACGTGAATTCAGTCGCGAGACGATCACGATCGATGTAACGAAACCCTCCGCCGCCGAACAAGCGAATGCGTGGGCCACCGCGCTGGGACCGGAGTCAAATGGCCTGGCAACAAGGCTCGCTTCGCAATTCAATCTGAACCTGGCGACTATTCACCAAGTGGCCACGAGCTCCGCGCACGAATCCCAGACGAACCCCTCTGCGCGACACGATCAGTTGTGGAACGCGTGCCTGGCAGCAACGCGCCCGGGCCTTGATGGATTGGCCGAGCGAATAGAACCAAAGGCGTCGTGGGAAGACATCGTGTTGCCTGAAACTGAAATGAAACTGTTGGCCCAAATCGCGCAGCAAGTTCGTAATCGTGGACGGGTCTACGAAGCGGGAGGCTTTGCTGCGAGTCGCTCGCGCGGACTGAGCATCAATGCTTTGTTCACCGGCGAGAGCGGGACTGGCAAGACGATGGCTGCCGAAGTAATCGCAAATGAATTGAATCTGGGTCTCTATCGCATTGATCTGTCTTCCGTAGTCAACAAGTACATCGGCGAAACAGAGAAGAACCTGCGGCGATTGTTCGACGCGGCCGAGGATGGCGGCGCGATTCTGTTCTTTGACGAAGCCGACGCGCTGTTCGGCAAGCGTAGCGAAGTCAAAGACAGCCACGACCGTTACGCCAACATCGAGATCAACTATTTGCTGCAAAGGCTCGAGTCGTTTAGCGGGTTAGCAATCCTGGCCACGAACATGAAAGGCGGGTTGGACACGGCATTTCTCCGGCGCATTCGGTTCATCCTCGAGTTCCGTGCGCATACAGCAGTCGAACGCGCGGCAATCTGGCGAAAGATCTTTCCGCGGCAGACTGAAACACGTGGTCTGGACTATGAGCGCCTGGCAAAACTCAACCTAAACGGCGGCAGCATCAATAATGTTGCCATCAACGCCGCATTCCTGGCCGTGCAGGCGGAGACTCCGGTAACCATGTCGTTAATCCTCGAGGCGGCACGCACGGAATTTCTGAAGCTCAAGAGACCTCTGAGCGAAGCGGATTTCCAATGGCTCGAACCAACAGATGCGGAAGCGCATAAAGGAGCAGCAGCGTGAATAGCAGAATGGACGTTCGCCTGCACATCGAAAGATTGGTTTTGGAGGGTGTGCAAATAGAGCCGCGCCACCATTCGCACTTGCAAGCCGCTTTGGAAGCGGAACTGACGCACTTACTGAAGAACGGGAGCCTAAGAGCCGATTTGTTTTCCGGAGGCAACTTGCGTTCGGTGGTCGCCGCTGAAATTAACACGATCAACGTGACCATGCCGGCCGCAGCAGTGCAGTTGGGGCTTAACATCGCGCACGCGGTCTACGTTGGGATCGGCGCACCTAACGAACCGCGGGTGCGATAAACAATGGTGTGACTTATTAAGATGATCGCAACGACACAACTCATTCAAACCAAGCCTGGGACAGTTCCATCGACCGGTGCGGCTGGGGGACTGTTGCAGCGGCAGTGCGACTGCGGCAATCACACTATGAGTGGCGAATGCGGCGAGTGCTCAAAAAAGAAAGGGTTGCTGCAACGACAAGCCGCAGTAGGCGTCGAGTCAACTGAGGTGCCTCCTATCGTACGAATGCCAGGCCACGATTTCAGTCGAGTACACGCGCACGCGGAGATGAGCGCTCAAAATCGCGACGCTTCCGAAGAAGAAGAAGGAACCGAAAGTCCCGTGCGCACCCGAGCCCAACTTCCTGGCAGTGAGGAGCAAGACCAACGACCGACAGGAAATGAGGTTGCTCCGGGTCATGAAGCAATTCCCGCGAATATCAAAGGGGGCACGGCACCTACGTGTCCAACCAAAGCCACAGTCGACACAGTTACCAACAAAGATGCCGATGGCGTCAAGTATCGAACGGGCATGGGAGCAGTAACTACAATCAAGGTCGATCCGGACACACAGAATTGGGACGGGACGAACATCGTCGAGTCCTTTCCAAAGGGAGTCACAAGCAATTGCCCAAAAGAATTCGGAATCACTCCCTGTAATGGAAGTAGCACATTCATCGTAGGGGCCTCGCGAAATTCTCCGGTGTTCGGAACTTTGCCGGCGACAAAAAACCGTTTCTATGACTTTCACGAGACGCGATGGAAAGGTGGCAGTCTATTACATGACAGAAATCCGGGGGGCATCGATTCGTGCACAATCTCATGTGAACAAAATTACTCCTGTGGGGGAAAGGTAATCGGAAAGCCCATCATTACTCGAACATTTACCAAGGCCAAAGTTGGTACTGTGGATGTGACCAATGTAAACGTCGCGAAGGCTTGATTAGAGCAAGGCAAAACGCGTGATTCGACAATCAGTAATAAATCACAATCAACATTCCGCATCGAACTCGTGGTTTGTGCCCGGGCTTTTGCTGCAAAGGAAGTGTGCCTGCGGTCAGCATACGATTGGGGGTGGCGAGTGCTCGGCATGCAGCGGCGAGAAAACAACGTTGCAACGGCAAGTTTCCAGCAATACCTCGGCTAACAGCGTACCTGGCAGTGCGCATGAGGTACTGAGTACTTCCGGAGAACCTCTCAATCCCTCGGTTCGCTCATTCATGGAATCAGGCTTCGCTCACGCTCTCGGCGACATGCAGGTGAGTTCGGCAACTCCGCAAGGCGGTTCCTCTTCCGTGACTATTGGTCCCGCCGGCGATCGATTCGAACAGGAAGCTGACAGAACGGCCAATGCGGTGATGAGATCGGCATCGTCCGCAACGTCCTTTCCTACTTCGCGCGGCACACGCGCCGATTTCAGCCAGGTGCGAGTGCATGCTGATGAAGCAGCAGCTCGATCGGCCGAGGATATTGGTGCGCTGGCGTTCACCGCTGGCACTCATATCGTATTTGGACCAGGAGAGTTTGCACCAGAAACTTCCAAGGGTCGTCAACTACTGGCTCATGAACTGACTCACGTCATGCAGCAGGGCGGCCGCGGGTTCTCGATCCAGCGAAAAGAGAAAGAGAAGACTCCTTGCGCCGTGCACGCTTACGATAATTCCAATCCTAAAGATACGGCCGTAATTCCGAAAAAGGGCGGTGTCGGCGTCGGCAGTGTTCCGGATCTGGTGAGCAAGGTGAATGCTTATGTTGACGACCCTAAGAACAGTTGCAGTTGTGTCAATCGCCTCGAGATCAACGGCCACGGAACAGACGGGTACCAAAGTGTCGGCAACGGAGATAAGTATGTGCCTGACGACAAAGCCCTGATTCACGACTCGCCGGAAGAACATCTCAAACAGATGGCCACGATTAAATTCTGCTCAAGAGGTCTCCTGATGCTGATGGGTTGTCACGTGGGACACGGCAAAGGCAAGACGCTCTTAAGCCGACTCTCTGCGATCCTTCCGGGAAAAATGATCGGCGGCGCACAGCATTACACTGCGGGAACCGGAATGGGAGAGAAACGGGTTGTGGGCGCCGGTGATTTGCTAGACAAGAAGGGCAATATCGACTGGGACAAGGCCGACCCTTTTCTTACGTCACCCTTCGTACGTTGGCACGTTACCATCGATGGCAAAGAGTATGTGATCAATGGCACCGAAGCCACGTCGTCGGAAGGAAAAGCCAAGTTGCGAGCAGGCGAAAACGTCAAACTAAAAACACCAGAAGGTGAAGTGAGAATCAAATGAGTGGTCGTCGAATATGGCCTAGTAGGAGGAAGCCGATTGCAAAGATCAACTATGCGTTGATGACTGGTTTCAACGACGAAGGCCAACCGAACTATGCCCAAGGCGAAGTGGTCTCAGCGAAAGAGCGAGAAGAAGTGCAATCAATATTGGAACCTCTGGTCCCAGTTCCCAGAACGATTACTTCAGTGGCGATGGGTGAAGTCATGATCGAATTGGAGGATGGACATAGGATCATTCTACGGCCCGTGTTTCATCCTTCACTTAATGCTTACCGCGACCTCTTCTTTGTAGACGAATGGCAATACCCCATGCCTTCATCGTTTGCAGCGCTCCTGGAACGATGGCGAAAAGGGTCGCGCAGCTAACCGCGGAATCCTGACGCTTGCAGTCACCAGTGGTGGCAATGAATGGACGAAAACCTGCGCAAATTAAATAACGGGCACAAAGGCCAAGCATCAGACGGGCCGGTGCAAACCGGATTGCTACAGCGCAAGTGTGAGTGTGGGAATCACACGATGGGTGGGGAGTGTGCTGACTGCAGCAAGAAGAAAGGCTTGCTGCAAAGAAAGGAAGCCAGCGGCAGTGAATCGGCCAGTGTACCTCCGATCGTCAACGAAGTCCTGCAGTCCTCCGGCGAGTCGCTCGATCGCGGCACGCGGGATTTTTTTGAATCGCGTTTCGGCCACGATTTTAGTCGAGTTCGCGTGCATGCAGATGACAAAGCTGCGCACGCCGCCGGGGCGGTTTTCGCGCGTGCCTACACCGTCGGGAATCACATCGGGTTTGCCTCTGGCGAATACACTCCGACTAGTGCGCGGGGCAGGAAACTACTCGCGCATGAGTTGACGCACGTCGTGCAACAAAGCAGTAGCAATCAGTCGAGTGTTAACACGCAGCTGCGAGTGGGCGCAGCAAATGATCCACACGAACATCAGGCCGATCAAGTTGCTGAAGCTATTGCTGGCAATGGCCCGATCTCCAATCTCGGTCTTGCCCGCGATGTAGGAGCGGGAACGATCCGACGCAAGGTGACTCCCTCGTGGACGGCCGCTGAGTTGAAGAAGATGCTAACTGATTGCGACGGCGGCCTCGGGATCTGGGCCAAGGCAAAGAAAGCCAACAAAGACAAAGATCCGATCGTTACACCCGGCGCGGGAGGTGCTACAGACCCAGCCACCGGGAACATCACGCTCGACGAGACGAAGGACCGGTGCTTCGCCGTTCAACAACTCATCCAGGAGCTTTCAAACCTGTCGCGCATGGCAGACTTTAACAAGATATTCGACTCGGCCGCCGCTGGTGATCTCAGTCGCGAGGACTTCATCAAGAGGATTGAGAAAATCGAGTACGAGACTGGCGTAATGAACGTTCTCACTGCTTTCGACGCGTGCAATGACAAATGGCCCTGCACGACCACGCCCAAGGAATGGGCACGCAAGGCGAAGGATTTTGACGATTATTTCAGCAAGTTCCTGAGCAATGTTCATAAGGAGCACTACGGGACATTCTGGGATTCTAATTACAAAGCAGCTTACGACAGGAAG
>DATIBX010000333.1:0-4218 GCA_035457105.1 Pyrinomonadaceae bacterium | reverse complement strand
TCCCAAGGCCGGCGCGATGAAACACTGGGTGCGAAAGCCTTTGGAAGCACAGGTGAGTGCCGGCCGCTTAAACGTCGTGCTTTACAAAACCATCAATGAGATTAAAGAGGATGTCGTTACAATTACGACCGAGTCAGGCGACACCTTAACCATTCCGAATGATGTGGTCTTCGTTTTGATTGGAAGTGACGCGGATCTGACGTTGTTGAAACGACTCGGCGTAAAAATTGAATCGGGGAAATTGACTGAAGTACCGAGTTACAATCCGGAGACTTTCGAAACAAATGTTCGCGGAATTTATGTTGTAGGCCACTTTACTCACGCTCGACATATAAAGATGGCGATCGATATGCCGCGCCGCATAGTTCCAATGATCGCACAAAGCCTGACGACAAAAGTAAGCTGACCCGGCAAACTTCTCGAGGTCGAACAATGCAAAAGCCGCCTCTCGCGTTCCTTGTTCTGCTCGCCCTCTTCCCCGAGACGACTGCGCAAACACCAAAAGTCAAACCTGGACCATCACAACCACGCTCGACCCTTTGTACAAAACCAGTGGCGTTGGACACTCTCAAGCAGCAGATGGCCCTGGCTCGAACCATCGATGATGCGGTTGGAAGGATTGCGGTTCAATTGAAAGTGAGCGATTCACTCTGGCCCGCCGACCCGGTCCAGGCTAAAGCGTTTTTTCTCGAAACGTTTGACGTTGCAGTTCAGCACTTTAAGGCGAACGGAACCGAGCCAAAGCGCTCTGGGCAGCTAACGATAGAGACGCCCGATCAACGTTTCTTAGTAATCACCGCCTTTGCCAAACGCGATCCGAAAACGGCTCGGAAGCTCGCTTCGCAAGTTCTGGAAGATGAGGCACAAAACGCTACTTCGGTCTCGTCTCAAGATCAGGAGAGATCGCAGTCACAAAGACTGTTGAATGTTGCCATGATGTTGACGCGGGAAGATCCTGAAACTGCAGTAAATTTTGCACGCGGAAGTCTGCGTTATCCCGCTAGCCTCTACCTTTCCAGATTCTTCTACGACCTCGCGAGAGCAAATCGCTCCCTGGCAAATCAGTTTTACCGTGAAGCGCTGCTTGCTTATCGCAAGAGTCCAATGGACCAATTTTTATACTTATCGTCTTTTCCCTTCGGAAACGATCGGGAAGCTGGCGAGATGCCGACCTGGACCACTTATAGCGTTCCGTCTGGTTTCCTGCCAGACCCTGAATTGCAGCGTCTATTCTTAACGACGCTGCTTGCGCGAACGAACAACTCTCAGGAAGTGGTACCCGGAACGGTACCTGACGATTCCCTGTCCGATGCAGCACAGATGTGGCTAGCGCTCTCAAGACTCGAAGACAAAATAAAAGAATTTCTCCCCGATCTGCTTGATGACAGCGTTGCGGCAAAAGAGCGGCTCCACGCCATGCTGACTCCTGCTTCACAAGAGCGGACCACGAGCGCGGTCGGAAAAGATAAAGTACCGGTAAGAAGTTTTGACGAACAAGTGGAGGCGGCGGAGAAACTCTCAGACGTTTCCGAAAGAGACGGAGCTATCGCACTCGCCGTCCTCAATTTGTCGAGCGAACAGACGGTCGAAAGAGTCTTGAATGTGATTGACAAGGTTTCTGAAGCGAGTGTTCGGGAAGCACTGACAAATTGGTTTCTCTTCTTCCGATCGCAACGACTGATAGGAGAGAAAAAGTTGACTGAAGCGAAAAAGTTGGCGAGCAGGCTTGACGCATTGGACCAGCGCGCCTACGTGTATTCGCAAATCGCAGAGGTTTCACTCAAACAAGGGGAAGACCAGAGTGAAGCGCGACAAATCTTGAATGAGGTGTCCGACGCGGTCAACAAAGCTCCTAAGACAGTCGTCACCGCACGTGTTGTTTTGGCGCTGGCATATCAATACGCCCAAATTGATAAAAACCGCGGGATTGAAGAACTCACTAATGCCGTAAGATTAATCAATTCCATCGAGAAACCGGATTTTTCTCAGGATTGGGTGTCGATGAAAATCGAGGGGAAGTTGATAGGAATATATGGCGGCTTCTACACACCGGGATTCAGTCCGCCGACGGCATTCAAAGAAGTCTCTAAGATCGATTTCGACAGCGTCCTGGTCCTTGCCGGTACATTTATGGACAAGACTTTGCGGGCTTCTACTACTATTGCGGTGATTGAGCCGTGTCTTGAGAATCAGAAAATCAAGACCGTGAACCGAAAGACTGATTGAGAAGACGAGTCGCTCTTCTGGTTCGCGTGGCAGGATTTTTAGCTTCGATTATCATCTCGCGCAACATCCTCTGCTGATTCCTGGTAAGAGCGTCCCAACGCTCCTTCGCAAGCTGGCTTTTCTGTAAAAGACTCGACAACTCTTCAGGAAGATCTTAAGAAGCCAAACCGATCTTTAGGTTGACCTCGTCCCCTTCGTCGATCCCCGCCTTCTTACATAGTGGCCCAGGCAAATCGATCCACCAGCATTTGCGATCATCCCAACGCTTGAGACTGCGGCGTCCCATTTCTACCTCGTTAATAGTACCTACAACGACTGTCGTTGAGTCGAGTTTCCAGGGATCAATATCGGCAAACGCGATAGTTACAAATCTCGAAAGTTCGGGATGATGCCTGATAACTTTGGTCGTAACAACAATCTCTTTGGGCTTGCTCATCTAAAAAGAGTCAGCGAGATCTGTTCCGCGATCTCGGCGGGCCACCCCTGTTTCATAAGCCGCTAACTCAACATCTCTTGCCACAGCCTCGGCCACTCGCTTATCGAAAACAGAGGGCACAATATATTCCGGATGTAATTCGGCGTCTGTAATAATTCCCGCAATAGCATTGGCGGCTGCCAACTTCATCGCCTCGTTGATACGAGATGCTCTACATGCAAGAGCTCCTCTGAATATTCCGGGAAAGCAAAGTACGTTGTTAATCTGATTTGGATAATCCGATCGACCAGTCGCCATGACTGCGACGTACGGTTCCGCGTCTTCAGGCATGATTTCCGGAGTCGGGTTGGCCATCGCGAAAACGATGGGCTTCTCCGCCATATTCATAACGTCCTGCTCGTTGATCACCCCGGGAACGGACAGACCCAGAAACACATCGGCTCCCTTTATTACGTCATGAACCGTGCCCTGCTCTTCATTGAAGTTTGTGTTTTGGGCGTACCAGTCTTTCACCCAGTTCATGTTTCCTTTGCGACCACGATAGATCGCTCCTGACTGATCACAGCCAACGATATTCTTTACGCCAGCTGCCATGATGATCTTCGAGCACGCTACACCGGCGGCCCCAACTCCGTTGACGACAACTTTTATATCTCTCATCTGCTTGCCCACGATTTTCAACGCATTGATGAGAGCTGCCAGCACTACCACCGCAGTGCCATGTTGGTCATCATGAAAAACTGGGATGTCCAACTCTTCTTTAAGTCTCTCTTCGATCTCAAAACAGCGTGGGGCTGAAATATCTTCGAGATTTATTCCACCAAAAGCAGTCGAGATCATTTTTACGGTCCGCACTATCTCGTCCGGGTCCTTGGTGTTCAAACAGATCGGAAAAGCATCGACGCCGGCAAATTCCTTGAACAACATCGCTTTGCCTTCCATCACCGGCATTGCTGCAGCTGGTCCAATGTCGCCCAAACCAAGTACTGCGGTTCCATCAGTAACTACGGCTACCGTATTCTTTTTTATGGTGAGCGTAAAAGCTTTTTCCGGATCCTGGTGGATAGCCTCGCAGATACGGGCAACTCCAGGTGTGTAGGCCATGGAGAGATCAGCCCGCGTTTTGAGCGGCACTTTTGAGACGACCTCGATCTTGCCGCCGAGATGCATCAGGAAGGTTGGATCAGAAACATGAATCAGTTCGACCCCGTCAATATCCTTGACTGTCTGGATTATCTGCTCACTGTGGGAGGTTGAAGCAGCGTTTACGGTGATGTCGCGGATGATATGATGATTTCCGACGTTCACTATATCAATCGCGCCGATGTCACCGCCGGCACGACCGATGGCCATGGTTACCTCTCCGAGTGTGCCTGCTCGAGAAGAGAGTTTCAGGCGCAGGGTCAAACTGTAGCTCGCGCTGGGCGTTGGTTGCATGATTTATTGAAAGTTAAGTTCTTAAGGAATTTAACGACAAACTTAACGCCGTGCAACTTTGGAGTGACCTTGAAGTGCGCCGGCCGGCGGCGCTTTGTTATAACGGATACTCCACCAAT
>DATIBX010000332.1:0-16720 GCA_035457105.1 Pyrinomonadaceae bacterium | reverse complement strand
GTTCACCGGCGACTGGGACCACGGATGCGAAGTTGCGGAGCGGGCGACACAACTAAACCCACATCACCCCGGGTGGTACTGGAACGCAGCTTTTTATAACGCCTACCGAAAGTTTGATTACGAGGGTGCGTTGAAGATCACTCTTGAGTTCAATATGCCGGGGCTCTTCTATCATCACGTGAATAGGGCAGCAGTTTATGGGCAACTCGGAGAACATGAAGCCGCAAGGAAAGCCTTGGGAGAGTTACTAGCACTGAAGCCTGACTTTGCGAGCACAAGCCGCGCCGAATTAGGCAAGTGGCTCCAACCAGAATTCGTGGAGCATGTAATTGAAGGTTTGCGGAAAGCGGGACTGGAAATCGCCGATGACAAATCTTCCTCTTCATGATATGGGGAGTAAATGAGCCGTTCGTAAGCAATCTGTGGGACACGGAATAAGCGTTTGTCTCTGCGTACGCTACCGTGCAAAATGGATGTCGAACTAACGCAGGGACGTGAAGACGTCGGGAGCCTTAGTAATCGTATACCCTGATCGAAGATCAAATCGGTAATGTCACTATCCCCCAATTCATTACTCGCACACTACAAGGTCATTTCCAAAATCGGTACCGGTGGTATGGGTGAAGTATATCTAGCTTACGACACAAAGCTGGATCGCAAAGTTGCGCTGAAAATTCTCCCAGTTGATTTTGGCGAAGACGACATGCGGATGGGCCGCTTTATGCGTGAGGCGAAATCTGTATCCGCACTGAATCATCCGAATATTTTGACCATACATGAAATTGGAGAAGCGGATAACCAACACTACATCGCGACGGAGTTTATCGATGGAAAAACACTCCGCAACTTGATCGAACCGAAGCCCTTGTCGCTATCTCGATGCCTCGAGATTGCCTGCCAGGTTTCTGCAGCACTCAACGCCGCACACCATGCGGGAATAGTTCATCGCGACATCAAACCAGAAAACATAATGGTGCGATCCGACGGTTTAGTTAAAGTGCTCGACTTCGGGCTCGCGAAGTCGACTGTCACTGGAGGTAGCGATCCAGAAGGCCAGACAAAAATCTCGGAAACACAGCCGGGTATGATCCTGGGGACCGTGGCCTATATGTCGCCAGAGCAAGCGCGTGGACAATCGGTTGATGTTCGCAGTGATGTTTGGAGTCTTGGTGTGGTCATCTATGAGATGCTGACCGGTCGGAAGCCTTTTAGTGGCGCCACAGTCACTGACACATTGGCAAATATTCTGCATCAGGAATCTGACCTCTCCGCAATTCAGGCGATCTCGCCCCATCTCGCTCAGATTCTCAGTAAGTTGCTGGCCAAGAAACCCGAGGAGCGATATCAATCGATTGGTGAAGCTGTAGTCGCATTAAAGAATCTACAGAGACGAAACGAATATCAATCGCAGTTCGAACCTCACTCTACCGATCAAACAAGAAGTGAAGACCAGACCCAGGTAATTCTCTCAAGTACCCATTCGCGAGCAATAGAATCAGTTGCTGATTCGGGACCCAAACGCGCAGACGAAGGTTTCTGGATTGCTGTTTTGCCATTCAAATATCGGGGGTCCAATTTTGATCTCGAAGTTCTCGCTGAAGGAATTTCAGAAGACATCATCACAGGCCTTTCACACTTTTCCTATCTCAGGGTGATCTCGCGTAGTTCAACCCTGCGCTTCAGCGGTGAGGCGTTAGACATTCGCACCGTCGGCAAGGAATTAGGCGCGCGTTACGTCATCGAGGGAAGTCTTCGGCAAGCCGGGTCAATGTTGCGTCTGGCCGTACAGCTAATTGACGCAAACACGGGAGTTCATTTGTGGGCCGAGAACTATAACAGAGCGTTGAGGGCTGAAGCGGTTTTTGAATTGCAGGATGAATTGGTTCCGCGGATCGTATCTACGGTTGCCGATTCAAACGGCGTACTTCCACGTAGTATGAGTGACGCTGTTCAAAATCGGACTCCGGAAGAGTTAAGTCCGTATGAAGCGGTGCTGCGAAGCTTCAATTACGGCCAGAAGCTTACGCCCGAAGCACTCGCTGACGCCATTCTCAGTTTGGAATTGGCAGTGCAGAAGGCGCCGACTTATGCCGACGCATGGTCTATGTTGGGACTGATGCTTGTTCAAGATTACGCCCAAGGCTACAACATGCGAAAAGAGCCCCTGGCACAAGCTGAAAAGGCTGCGCGCAGGGCTGTCGACCTCGCCCCATCCAACCACTGGGCCTGGGCTAGCTTGGCCCGAGTGCACTTCTTTAAAAAGGAGCCACAGAGCTTCCGAAATGCCGTAGAAAGAGCAGTTGCGCTCAACACGATGGACGGTGATTCTCACGCCTCCCTGGGTGAGATGTTGACCTTCAGTGGCGACGCCGAACGCGGGCTGCAGTTAGTTGAGCGTGCGAAGCAGCTGAACCCTAATCATCCAGGATGGTATTGGTATGCCAACTTCTATCAGGCCTACAAAGAACGCGACTATCGCGCCGCACTCAATTTTGCGCTGAAAGTAAATCTACCGGGCCATTGGGCTGAACACTTGTTTACAGCGGCAGCTCGCGGGCAACTCGGTGAAATTGACCTGGCAGCCAAAGCTGTTGGCGAACTACTCAGGATTCGACCAAACGTCGGCACCACTGTGCGGAAAGATTTTATGAAGTGGTGGAGCGTCGAAGATGCCGAACATCTCTTGGATGGTCTGCGGAAGGCGGGACTGGAATGTGTAGTTGAGAAGGGCCAAAGTGGAGACGACGCGACGGAGCGAAGTCGCGATGAACATGTCGCCCTGCCAACTACTCAACCCGTCACTCACTCCTCCATTCCCTCTCATTCCTCCGGATCAATCATCAAGAGCATCGCTATCCTGCCTTTCAAGAATCTGTCAGGCGATTCGGAGCAGGAATTTTTCGCTGACGGAATTACTGAGGATATTCTTAACGCACTTGCACAAATTCAGGGACTTCGCGTTGCAGGACGTAGCTCGTCGTTTTCTTTCAAAGGAAGAAACGAAGACTTGCGTTCAATAGGTGCGAAGTTGAATGTCGGAACGATTCTCGAAGGAACTCTACGACGTTCAGGCGATCGTCTGCGGATCACTGCGCAACTGATCGATGCCAGCAATGGCTATCAACTCTGGTCGGAGCGCTACGACCGAGTTATCGACGACATCTTCAGTGTGCAGGACGAAATCGCGTCGACGCTCGCTGGACGCCTTCAGCTGTCGTTTAGTGAAGAACCAGCTGGAGATCAACCACCTACACGTAACATCGAAGCATACGAACTTTATCTAAAAGGGCGCGCACTTCTTTATCAACGCGGACTCAGCATCACGAAAGCAATAGATTGCTTCAACCAGGCTGTCGCGCTTGATCCTTCTTATGCGCAAGCCTGGGCGGGTTTGGCTGACGGGTACACGACCTCAGGCTATTCAGGGTTGAAACGGCCAGAAGAGGCAATGCCTCGAGCCATTGAGGCAGCAAAGCGAGCACTTGAACTAGATCCCAGTCTCGCGGAATCACACAACGCAATAGCTTGCGCTACCCTCTTGTGGGAAAAGGATTATGAGCTCGCTGAAAGAGAGTTTGAGACTGCTCTAAGCCTAAATCCCAACTACTCGCAGGCGATTGCCTGGTATGGCCTGTTTTTTCTTCAGTGGGTCTCAGGACGAGATCGTGAAGCGCTTCGCGAGATGTTGCGCATGGTTGGGATCGATCCTTGGTCGGCCTATACAAATGTGATTTTCTGTTTTTCTGCGATCTCGAGCGGTCGGATTGGCGAGGCAGTAGAACATGGACAGCGAGGTGTGGAACTCGATCCCCAGTCCTATCTGGCGCAATGGTGTCTTGCTGTTGCCCTTGAGTACGCTGGCAGATACGAAGAAGCTAACACCGCCGTAGAACGTGCGCTTGGGCTTTCAGGACGTCATGGTTGGGCAATGATGACGCTGGCATCCAATTACGCCGCCTGGGGCCATGCTGACAAGGCGCAAGCTGCATTTCTCGAGTTCGTGGCACGTAGCACGTGTGAGTATGTTCAGCCAGCCATGTTGGCGGCAGCAGCGGCGTCGATAGGAGAAATCGATCGAGCACTTGAATTCGCGCAACAAGCACTGGAGATCAGGGACCCAATGTTTCTAATGCTGGCTCGTTCATGGCCCGACTTCGAAAACCTGCGAAAGGACTCAAGGTTCCTCGAAATCGTGGCCCAACTGAATCTTCCAGGTTGGAAACGATAATCCGCAGGCACGCTGATTAGCCTATCTTAATACGAATTTCTGATAGTTAGGGGCTGCTCCTCTCAGTAACCCCAGGCTTAAAGCGTGGGGAGAATGAGAGTTCGATGCCAAAGAGAGCGTGACGTTGTAAACTGCTCATGTGATATTCGAGCAACGCTACACTTTGGAGATCTCAGAACATGCAGGTACGCTTTTTAATTCTGGTCCCATTGGCTTTGATTCTGTTGATTTCGGCCCTCTATGAAAAAGGGTCACAACGATCCCCTTCTGCAATTCCAACCGCCACTCCTTATCCCACCCCGACCTACGATCCGGAAAGCTATCTGCCTAAGATTAAGCAGGGAAAGACCGTGACGGTAGCTGGCGAAAATTTGGCCGACAAGATTCAGACCGCACAAAATGACCCGACTGTCGTCATCGTAAAGATCGAAGGTGGCGGCTCGATCTCAAAACAAGTAACACTCAGAAAGTACACCATCTTCGACAGCAGCACCTATTCCTGCGACACCCACGGGATAACCGATCAGGGTCAGTTCTTAATCGCGGATGGAGTAAGAGTCGAAGGTACGTGGCGGTTACCCAAAACTTTGCTTGACTACTACAAACTGGGCAACGGGCGTAACTGGAAGGATCCGTACCTGCAAAGAGTTCAGGCACTCACCGCGGACCAATTAGCGGGGACGGGGACGACGATCTTAGAACCAACTTTCGTCAATGGCCCATATCCAGCAATTGCAGTATTCCAGGCCTTAGGCGATACGATAGGATCACATACGGGGTCCGCTCGAAATATTGCCGTTATCGGATTCCACATAAAGGGCAGGCAGAAGATCTATGACGGTGGCGTGCGCTCCACAATTCAGCTAGGGAACTGCGTGAGGTGCACTGCTCAGAATAATTATCTCGAAGACACCGGTTCAATCGGAATTTCTTTAGGAGGCTCCGCTCTCGAAAAAAACTACTATTCAGATCAAAGCCTGATCTGGCACAACGTGGCGTCTGGAGTCGCTGCCGCAAACTTTGCTGCAGTCAATTCAGAGAATCTATTGGTTATCGAGAATTACTCGCGCCGACCCGGACATCATGAACCAAGGTTTGGAGGTGGAGTTTGTGGATTTGATCTTGAGACTAATTCGGGCGCGGATCATAGTAAGAATATCCAGGTCTTCAATAACCTTTTCGATTACGAAGAAGCTGCTCGAGAAGCAACTGGTAATGCTCTCTGTCTCCAGGATCCTTACCTCGGTGCAAATCACGGTCTGGTAATAGCTGGTAACAATATTGCTATCGGAGGACGTGGAGAGCGGTCAGATCATCGTTACATGAGTAACGGAATTTTTCTCGTGGGGTTAAAGCAGTGCAAGATTCTGAACAACTACGTGTTCAGAACAGGACAGAATGCCATACAAGCCTACAACCTGGACGGTTGTTTGATTCAGGACAATGATTTCGAATCGACTGGCGGTGGCGGAAACTCTACGGTATTCCTAACTGGAGTGAGGAACACGACCTTCAGACGCAATAACTTCAGGTCCAGACCAGGCTTGAATATCAATGTTCAGAGTGGAATGGTAGATAAGTGTGGCAAAGGAAACGTTTTCGAAAACAATTTAACAAACGGAAAATTGATTCCCCAGGCTCCCCCGATTTGCCCATGAGGCTCACGAATGTCCGACATGCTTTATTAGAGTGTCTTGCAAAATCCCTCTCATTCACCCCGAGCTTCAGCTCGGGGTAAGTGAGTGAATCAGTTTGCGGGAACCGTTTTAACGGTTTCAGGTGGCGCACAGTTTAGGCATCTCCACCGCCTATCGATTCGGAGCTGCAAAGCTTAGTTGTTACGATTCCGCCGCACTAAAATTTCTGCCGATATATTGCTTGCGCTTAATAAACCGTTGAGACGGTTCTTCGACTCGCAGTCGCCGTGAACTCCGAGCTGAAGCTCGGGGAGAATGAGATGGATTTTTGCAAGAGCCTCTTTAGCTTGTCGGTACCGGGCAAGTGAGCTCTTGTTACCAAATCATCCGACGTGCTTCTTATCAAGTCATTCGACAAGCTAAAGCTTGACGAACATTCGTCATCGGATCAACTTCAACGCGTAGGCGAATCGCGAAACACTGCCTCAAGCTCTTTTGCTGCGCTTTCGACTGTGTGCTCGGCGCCAGCCAGGGTCTTTAGAGCTTCCTCGACTTCCGCTGTAGTTCTTTTTGCGTGCCGCGTCGCCTCCTGCAATTGCAGTCTTGCCTCGTCCAAACGCTGTTCGGCGTCGCGCTTTTCCTTCTCCGCTTCCTTTAGTTCCGCATTCACTCTTTTCTGGGTTGTCTGTGCTCGTTGTAGGTTGGCCCGCGATTCGGTCAATTCCCTTTTGGCCTCTTGCAATGAAGCTTTCGCCGCAGCGATCTTAGCTTGACGTATTTCCTTTAGATCTCGCTCGTCTTTCGCCCCCGTCCCTCGCCGCCTGTCCATTGCAACAGTTGGTGACTTTTGCGAGCGAGCAACTCGAGTCGGCTCTGTCCTCACCGGGAGTGCACCACTTGAACCGAATGACCCGAGTGATTCAAAACCCGGAGGATCGACATCGTGAGTTAGACGTCCGAATTCTGGTCCATCAGCAGTCGAGGCGTAAGCAGATAAGGCTTCGAGAGTAGTAGTTATGCGACGGACCATGTCTATCGTCGGATTGTGACCGGCTTCGCGAAGCAAATCCGTCGCCAAAACCTCAAGCTCGGCTAACGCCTCGCGTCGCTCGTCTAGTGCACCGCGCATGTCCGCAGCTTTTCCCGCCAGGCGCGAAGCTTGAGCGTGGCGAAAGCGTACACTCGTCGCAATCAATTTTTCGAAGGCCTCACGATGGTTCCAGTAGAGTTGGTTTACAGTCCAGGCTGAAGTTGAAGGCTTAACCAAGGTCTTAATGCGCTCGGCCTCGGCGCCATGCCCAGACTGTTTCAGGGTCGCCGCAAGTGTTTTGCGCGCCGAGATAAATTCTGACAACGGCACTTTAAACAGCTCATCGACTTCGTCATCAAATTTGTTCCGTGTGCTGGTGCCCTTCCCTTCTCCGTCCTTATTTCGGGTTCCACTCCTTTTCACGATTGTCCTCGTCTCTCATTTGTTTCGCCCAAAGGCAGCACAGTATACAGCCTCAACTCTTCACGGCAGGTTGAGGTAACTGATCGTCGCCATTTTGTTTTGTCGATCCGGACGAGGCTGAAGGGAACCACTGTGACTTGGGCACAAATACCTTCTCGTGAGGTTGCGACTCGAAGTGAGGCGACATTATTTGCACGCCGTTCTCGTTGAAGGCGTCCTGAATGTGCATATGCAACTCCGACAGGATGGGCACGCGCTCGGAAGGCTGGTCCAGATGAACCACCAGTTCATACTCTACATAGAAATCAGACAGAGCCTTTTGCCAGACCCGTGGCGCCGGGTCTTTGCGTAAACCCGACGTTTGGTCGGCAGCGTGTAAAAGCATTGAGTGAACCAGACGCCACGGCGCGTCATAGCCAATCGTAATCGTGGTGCTGATCTGAGCTGCTCCATCCGTCGCTTGACGTGAATAGTTCACCGTCTTAGTGCCAACCAAAACGGCATTCGGAATGGTGATCTCTTCTCGCTTTCGTGTGATCAGCTTTGTAGACAACATTCCAACTTCACTTACAGTCCCGAAATCGTCGCCGATCGAAACGTATTCACCAGGTTTAAGAGCTCTCGAATATATAACTACAAGTCCGCTCATGACCTGGTTCACCAGACCAGCCGAGCCGAGTGAAATCATCAAACCGACAAACACGCTGACACCTTTGAAAGCATCTGTGTCCGATCCGGGGATATAGGGATACGCTACGGTGATCGCAAAAATCCAGATTAGAACCATGACGAGTCGGCGAGTAGCACCGGCGGTGTCACGATGCATCCAGGAAAGCCCGACACTTCCCCTGTCAACTCCATCAAAGAATCCGCTGGCCAGACGAGCTACGATCCGTGTCAATAAAAAGATGACGATTACGGTGAACATCCCGGGAACGGCATGGATTAGCCGGTTCCCGAGCGAGCCGAGCAGGTTGATTAGAAATGCGCTGAGCTGTTGTCCCCATGGTTGACTGTAAGGAAAGCGCAACAAGACGTACATCAACCAGAGATAGACCACCGTGACGCCTGCTGCCCACATCGTGATCTTGACTAGTCCACGATTGATCGCATGCAATATTGGCCTTAGATCAAATCCAGCCCTCGCGATTAGGCGCCGAGCGCTGGCAGCCTGTTCGAAACGGGTCCGCATTTGTCGGCCCAAGCGCAAGACCACCCATAGACCAAACAACGCGATCAAAGTCGCCACGATTGATAGACCGAGCCCCCGCGCAAATACTGAAAACTTCTTCTGTTGAGATCGTGCTTCAAGAGCACCTCGCAATTGGACGACAGCCGCATTTGATGCCGTCTGAAGCGTTTCCCCAGATTCTGTGTCTAGGTCTCCGGTTAGAATTCCAAAGGCGAGTTGGTTGTTAACAGTAACCAGGACTCCCGAGTATTGCCCGCTTGACGTAGGGTTGGCGACGATTACCCACTCGGCTGCTTCAGGAATTGCTTCGAGTCGCTCTACAGCGCCGGCGGCTCGTTCGCTTGGGCTTACCTTCTCGTAATATGAGCGGAACACGGTAATCCGTCTGTTCCAAAATACGAGAGGAGCACTTTCACCAGCTTTAGGCTGTGAGATTGGTTGAAGAGTGTCGGCGGCCGGACTCGGCGCGGAATTCTCCGCCCCTACTTGCGTTAAGGGCAAGAACAAAATTGCTACGACAAACAGACTACGGAGAGAATTCATTGGTGTTCCTGCGCTACCAACTACATATCTTCAATATTACTCCCAAGCCTGGACCTGAGCAGTATAAACATATCCGGCCCAAGTTGCTCCCTGGAATTAACTGAGCCCTCGCGGTCCATGATTCTTGAATCAGATATTTGCCGGGGGCAAGATACTGTCGATCAAATAATGGAAACATAAAACATCATCAAGCGTAGCGGTCTGTTTCCAATCGTGGAATAAGGTGGAGTTTGTATTAACAGGTAAGATTTTATTGTAGCCGACTCGCTTTCCAATTAGTTTTTAGAGTAGTTCACCTGAGGTGCATACCATATGCTAGGACCTATAAAGACAATGCAAACGGTGTTACTTATGTACGTCTGCTGCCTGCTTGTATTTGTTCGTGCATCGGCCCAGTCCGTGACTCACGCACCTGATTCACCGCAGCTCAAAACCGCTTCCAGTCACGCAATTCAATACTATTTATCGCTGCCTGAGGGGTGGACCGTCGGAAAGAAATGGCCTGTCGTCGTGGTCATCGAGAGCGCTGACCGTGAATTTCTGGAAGCGGCGAAAGCCTTCGCGCAAGCGCGACAGCATCGGCCGTTCATCCTGGTCACACCTCTGGTTGTGACTAACGGCGGTTCCGGCTTTCGTAACGTGCCCACCTACCATTACTCGGATGCAGTGTGGACCAGGATCCAGGATTCGGGCCAATTCAACTTCGATATGGAGGGCATCAACGCCGTCATGCAGGATGTAGTGAAACAATATGGCGGCGATAACAACTACTTTCTCACCGGTTTTGAAGCCGGCGGTCACACCGTTTGGGGAATTCTGTTCAATCATCCCGAGGCTACGCGAGCGGTCGCCCTGGTTTGCCCGAACTACCTCGGCAGATGGGTAGACGAACAGCACTTATCCACTGCCCGTCGGGCCGATCTGCCGATTAAGAACTTTATCGGAACAGAGGACGAACTGTGTTCAGCCGGTAATCCGATTTACACGCAGATGCAACGGGCAATGAGCCTCGCTAGCGCTCATGGTTATAACAACGTATCGCTCACACGAGTAGTTGGAAAGGGGCACGTGCGCATGGCCGACGAAGTACTGGATTACTTTTCGTCTTTGATGCCGCTTTAGTTCTAGCAGATTACAACTGGGTTTTGTTCGTGTTGATTCGTGTGACTTCGTGGATCGGATATAAGTGCCTATCAGGTTCACGACGACGCAGAATGAAACTGACACGATCAACAAAATCGTGATCACGACCATGAAGAATTGGCCCACGGCCAACAGCAGCTCGAATGTTCCCACCGACGATAAGATAAACGCGCACACCGTTGTTATCATTAAGGCAAGAACGGGCGTGCCGCCCTTATTTACAGTGGCGGCTTTCTCGTTAAACAGTCCGTCGCGGCCCAGGGCGAACATGATGCGCGGGCCATCATCAATATTGCGGTAAGGATTCCGACTAGCGAAAGGAGCGCTAGAATCGTGACGAGTTGACCACTTCGTGATCCGAAAATGAAGCTCATCGCGTCGCCACCGGCAAATTTTGACGCTGCAAGCTGGGACAGGGCAAAACATTTAACAAATAAGGTCTCGGTGCGATCTTCGTGCTCTCCGTGCCTCTGTGGTGAAAGCCTTGGGCCGCTTCTGTAACCACAGAGACACGAAGAACACAGAGGTCACACAGAGAAGGACTACCAAGTGAATTGCAAGCAAGCGATCCCGCGGCCACATTCCACTTTTTGTGCAACGCTTTTTCCGCACTGCTTACTTCGTGCGTGTCCGGCGGTGTTAACGACGGGGTTCTAAAATTATTTCGCGTGCGGTACGGACGTCCAGGACTTCGCGAATCTGTAGACGGTCCCGATAACCCTGCATCTGTTTTTCGTCATTCCCGACGACTGTCTGGGCCAGATTGTCGGCCTTGGCTTCGTTGGCTTCCAGAGTTGCCAAATCCTTGTATTCGGTCATGAGCATGATGTTCCAATCATTCGAGCCATGTGATTCGGTAGTGATGACTTTGTAAGAAAGGCTCTGCCCATCCTTTTTCAATGCCTCTTGCTCTCTCTTCCACTCACTGGCGACGTAATTTAAGTAAGCGGTGTCCATACCGGGTTTCATCTTGATGAAACTGATGTTCCATACTGAGCCATTGCGGAACGGACGGTTGACTTGGGCCATTACCACGACACTTACGGTCAAAAGCAAAACGATAAGCGCGCTAATTAACATCCGATTGCGTTTCATATTTTCTCCTCTGGGGTTGGAATTTAGTTTGGGTGACTTGAACGCCGAAGACCGGATAACCATCATAAAATGCAAGGGTTCTTGCTATTTCTTTTTGGTATCTTTCTCTTATGCTTAGTTTTCCCTCGTTAACATCAACGTATGCTCTTTCAACTGGACTCCTATACTCCTAGACGAGATTCAGAGCAAGAAAGTGTCATTGTCAGTGCGGAAATTTTCTGCTGCTCTGGTGTATAATCGGAGCAACTTCTCGACCCAGATGACGCTAGAAAACAACTCGCATCAGATTTCACTTCTTTTAATTGATTGGAGTAAGGGCGATGAATATGCGCTTGAGCAGTTGATGCCTCTGGTCTATCACGAGTTGCGGTTGATGGCTCGGAGACATATGCGCCGTCAGCCTTCTGGACACACATTCCAGACTACCGACCTGATTCACGAGACCTATCTGAAAATTGCGGGTAGCGAAGAACAGCACTGGGAAAGCCGCAACCATTTCTTCGGCGTAGCAGCAAAGGCAATGAGGCACATCCTGGTTGATTACGCCCGATCTAAGAACAACCAGAAACGTGGTGGTTGGCAGGAAAGAGTAACGCTTCAGGACAATATGCGGGTGACAAACCAATCCTCGGAGGATGTGCTGGCACTCGATGATGCACTAAACCAGTTAGCGACTTTAGATGAACGCAAAGTGCGCGTTGTCGAAATGAAGTTTTTTGCCGGACTGACAGTCACCGAAATCGCAGGAGTTTTGAAGGTGTCTCCGGAAACAGTCAAACGAGATTGGAGTTTCGCCCAAACCTGGCTCTTGCGCGAGCTGAAAAAGTAAAGAAGAGTGCGGTTGCCCCGGGGCAGTAGCCCGACTGTCAAGGAGGGTCCACTGTTCTGGAAAGGCCCTCCTTTACAGTCGGGCTACTGCACCAATCACCCTTTCGAATGAGCTCCAAGAGACTAAAACAAATAGAAGAACTTTATCACGCGGCGTTGGCACTTCCGCCCGCTGATCGTGAAGCCTTTATCAAAAAGAGTTGCGGCAACGATGAAGACTTGAGCCGTGAAATTGAAAGTCTGCTCGCTGTCGAAAGATCGGCAAAAAATTTCTTCGAGCAGCCACCATTGTCGCTAGCAGCTGAGATGTTTGCTCAACGGGAGAACAAAGCAAACCTTTCAGGTCATCAAATCAGTCATTACAAGATCATACGACTCCTCGGCGCAGGTGGGATGGGGGAGGTCTACCTGGCAGAGGACCTCAAACTTCACCGGCAAATAGCTCTCAAAGTTTTGACGTCGCAATTTGAGAGCGATGTTGAGCGAATCAAACGTTTCAAGAAGGAAGCGCGCGCCGTTTCCGCTCTCAATCACCCGAACATCATCACAATTTACTCAATAGAAGAAACGGAAGCTGGAAGTTTTATTGCGACCGAATTCATTGAGGGCAAAACCCTGCGTGAACGAATCGCGGAGCGTCCCCTTTCATGGCAAGAAGCCGTCAAGATTGCCATTCAAATGACCGGCGCCCTTAAAACCGCACATTCGGTCGGCATCGTTCACCGCGACATCAAGCCGGCAAACGTCATGATCCGTCGCGACGGGATCGTAAAGGTTTTAGATTTCGGATTAGCAAAACTCACTGGACCTGATTCGGATGATCTGGACACTCGCGAGCACACGGCACCGAACCGCTTGATGGGCACGATCAATTACATGTCACCCGAGCAGGTTCTCGGTGAGCCTGTTGATGCGCGAACCGACATCTTCAGCTTTGGAGTGGTGCTGTACGAGATGCTTTCAGGCGAGATGCCGTTTGCGGGACCGAGCGATGCCGCCATATATAACGCCACCATCAATAAAGTCCTCCCTTCCCTTCGCGAGTCAAACGATGCAATTCCACCCGCGTTGGACCAAATCGTTAAATGCTCGATGGAAAAAGATCCTGCGTTGCGCTACCAGTCCTTTTCAGAATTGCGCGCCGATCTAAAGAGTATCTTGCGCGAGTCTCAAACTGGCTCATTTGATAATGCCGCGACGAAGATCAATATGCGGCCAATCAAAACTAAGGATCTAAGCGTGGCTAAATCACCGAGGTCAACAGTTTGGTTGATAGCCTCGCTTTTGATTTTGGGATTGGTTGTGGGCGCCTACTGGAAATATTTTTCTACACAGAGTCCAGTGGCCAAGCATTTTCAATCAATCAAGCTTGATGTCCTGACGGCGAGTGGACTGGCGAGGTCAGTCGCAATTTCTCCGGACGGAAAATACATCGCTTACTCCAAAGATGAGGACGGAAAATACAGTCTCTGGCTGCGACAAACCGCTAGTGCAGGCGATACTCAAATCGTGCCCCCTGGCCCAACAAAATATGACTTTCTTAGATTTTCGCACGACGGAAATTTCCTCTTCTTTGTTGGAACGGAAAGCGCTGATCAGCCGTCTTCTCTTTATCAAATCACCACGCTCGGACGCAATCAACGCAAATTGATTACTGGTGTTGATAGCCAGATCTCATTCTCCCCCGATGGCACTAACCTCGCATTTATCAGAACCTCGGAAGCTGACAATTCAATTATCATAGCTGGCCAAGATGGCGGAAACGAACGCGTTTTAGTAACTCGAAAATACCCCAAAGTCTACGGGGATGAAGTTTCATGGTCGCCTGACGGAAAAATGATCGCTGTCCCCACTCTGACGCGAGGAGCAACATACGCAGGAGGCATGGCGGTCGTGGATGTTGCCACCGGCAACGAGACCCCTATTCCTTTGAAAGAAGAAAAATTACTTCGTATCAGTCAAATCGCATGGATGAATGATGGGAAAGGTTTGATTTACACGCCGTATGCCGCCGACATGGGGCAACGCTACCAAATACGATACGCAGCGTATCCGAGCGGCGAAGTGCAAAATGTTACGAATGATCTCTCAAGCTACGAAGATTTCAGCTTGACTGCTGATTCGCAAACTATGGTTGCGATTCAGCGTGAATATTCGATGGGCATTTGGCTGACAGTTGAAGATGATTTTTCAAGCACAGTCAGCATTAACTCCAAGACCGCGGCTGACGATGGAGAACGGGGTATCACCTGGACCAGGGACGGAAAAATTGTTTTTGTTTCGAGCGAAGGTGGTGCGCAGAATATCTGGCGCATGGATGCGGACGGTAGCAATCCAAAACCGTTAACCACTGACTATTTGGTAGGGAAAGTGTTGCCCACACTTGCCATAGACGGCGACTCGATAACTTTTTTAGATCGAGCATTCGACAAGGAATCAAAAAAGTTATTGCCCGGCTCCAATTTTTATCAAATGGATTCCGACGGCCAAAATGTGCGTCGCGTGGTGGAGGATCCTAATTGCGCTTTCGCAGCAGCTTCAGCGAATAAGGATTGGGTCGTTTATACGAGCAGAGCTGACGGCAAATTTCGGATCTTAAAAGTTTCGATCCAAGGTGGAAATGCGGTTACGCTTACTGACGTCGATTCGATCTCTCCGGTAATCTCCCGCGACGGCAAATTAGTCGCTTATTTTGTTCGCCAAAAAGGTAAACCGTTGCAGCTCGGCATTATTTCGATTGACGGCGGCACTCCACTAAAAACAATTCAATTGCCCGCTACCACGAATAGCGGCGCAGGCCTCGCGTGGAATAAGAGCGGCAACGGAATCCTTTTCGTCAATACACTCGGCACAACCTCAAATATCTGGACCCAGCCCCTTGATGGCGCGAAACCCACGCCTCTAACGGCTTTCAAGGAATTTCAAATCGCGGCATTCGCGCTAAACCCGCAGGGCAACCGCTTAGCTATCGCCCGAGGCTCGCGCAACCGCGATGTGGTCCTGATCAAAAATCTCGCCAAATAATGACTTAAGCCTGAAAACTCGTGGACTAGCTGAACCTTCCACAAAGTAAGCCAAACTCAACAATCACATTCCGATCAAACTACAAACGCGTATGATAGACTCCGTTAAGGAAGTGTCTTCACCGTCTGGAAAAAGAGTAGACAAGATCAGTCAACGTGCCCGCAAGGTGCGAGTGCGCGTTCGTTACGGTCACAGGCGGATCCAGCGCATCTCACGGACCGCCACCCTCGGTGGGATTTTTTTATCCTTTCTAAAAGTAGGCTTGGTTGGCTTCGGCGGTGGCCTCGCCGTTATAGCGCACATCCGGACACTTTCGGTGCACAAGCGTCACTGGCTTAATGAGTTTGAGTTTGCTGAAGGCTTTGCGCTGGCCCAGAGTCTACCGGGCACAGCGGCAGGAAATGTGGCAACCTTCGTTGGTCTAAAACTCAGAGGCTGGCGCGGAGCGGCCGTCGCGATCGTCGGTTTTATCCTGCCGTCGATGTTGATGATGATCGTCCTGGCAATTCTCTACCGCCACCTCCGGTATTTGCCGAACACTGACTTACTGTTTCACGGCTTCAATGCTGCAGTAGTCGCCCTCATCGTCGTCACGGCATACCGGATGGGTAGGAACACACTACAACATCGATGGCAGTGGATCGTCGGTGTCCTGGCCTGTTTGGCGGTTGTAGCGATTGGCGCAACTGTCATAGAAGTTGTACTGGCTGCCGGTCTGATTGGTGTCCTTATTGATTCATTTGCAGAAAAACGCTTTCAGGTCTGGAAGCGCGTGCGGACGGCGTCCTCTCGTCGACGAAAACGGATTGTCTCGCGCTTAACCGAAGGTCGGCGGCAGCGCGGGAGCGGTAGCAAGAAGTCGAGTTTCGTCCGCGAATACCTGCTTCGTACTCCCACCCCTGAACCAACAAGACAAAACCTTGAGAAAAACGAGTCGGATCCGGAAGACGCGTCGAAGAAGGTGATGCATTCGATAGCTCCTTTAGGACTGGCCATGCCAGTGATGCTTAAGCTCGGATTGCTTCTCGCCGTTGCCTCCGTCTTTCTGCGCATTGGTTCGATCACTTTTGGTGGCGGCTTCGTAATGATCCCTCTAATTGAAACGGAAGCGGTTGACACGCATCACTGGTTGACGCACCAGGAATTCGCGGACGCTACAGCTCTGGGCCAGATCACTCCGGGCCCAGTCTTAATCACTGCGACGTTTATCGGTTACCGAGTAGCGGGAACAGTCGGAGCGTTGATTGCCACCGTCTGTATTTTTTTACCGTCTTTCCTCATGACGATCGCCGCCGGCTCAAGCTTGCGGCGCTTTCGTGACAACCAGATAGTTCAGTCATTCTTGCAAGGCGTCACGCCAGCGGTATCTGGTCTTCTCGTTGCTGCTGCGATAAGTATGGGTCGAGCGGGGATTCACACGTTCATTGGACTTGGCCTGGCGTTAGCCGCTGGTTTTGTGCTGGTGCGTTTTCGGCCCAATCCTTTCTGGGTGATTATGGGCTCAGGGCTATTACGATTCTTGTTTGGAATGATCTCTTTGTAGTGCAATAAAAGTTCTTGGTGTTGTTTCGTGTAAC
>DATIBX010000331.1:0-3828 GCA_035457105.1 Pyrinomonadaceae bacterium | reverse complement strand
TGGACCAACACCTCGTGTTCAGTTCCCGATGGGCTCTGCACTCTAAAGCGGCGCTCGTTAGGGTCATGTCTGATATCTTCTGAATCCAGGATCGTGAAACCGTTCATAGTGATGATTTGAATGAGTGGACCTGCTGAACCTTCTGCTGTTGGCGGGGCAGTAGCCGTTTCGCGGATTCGTGTTTCTTTCGAAAGGGCTGCAGCCACAGCATTGCGCAGGATTTCCGGGGTCATTGGCTTCCGCACGAAATCTGTTGCGCCGAGTTTCATCGCATCAACAGCCAGTTCAATTGAGGCGTATGCGGTCGCCATAATGACGCGCGCGGTTGGATCGCGTTCGTTTATGTGCTTCAAAGTTTCGAGTCCGTCCATGCCTGGCATTCGTTGATCTAGTAACACTGCATCCCACGTTGAACCGTCACCAAAGACTTCAAGTCCACTCTTACCGTCACCCGCTTCAGCAATTTCGTATCCCGCTGCCTGAAGTGTCAGCCGCGTTACGCGTCGAATGTTTTCTTCGTCATCAATGATCAGAATCCGCTTGCTCATTTAATAACTTCCTTTCGCGTGGCCTTCTGCAGAGCTTCACGCTCGACGCCTTTGAGCGTTAATCTGCCAGTTGCCGGAACGTTTCCGTCATTCCACAAAAAATCACTCAAGAACTGCTCGGCCTGTTCTGTCCAGAAGCTGTTTGCAAGAGGCAAGTCGGTCGTAACCTTTTCAACTGCTGAGATCGCGCCTGGTGTGATCTCCACTACAACTTCCTGGTCACGACCGTTCGGCGCCCTTACAATGAAGGCACGTTCGTTCTGACCTCGCGGCACCACAACGAGCATGGCCGTGGCTCGGAGGATAGTGAAACCATTCAGTGTTATCTGACGTGATTGTTCGTGAGGACGATCCTCCCCAGAAGGCGAGTCGCGACGTTCTGGTTCTTTGGCCAGAGCCGCAGCAACTGCATTGCGCAATATCTCGGGCGTCATTGGTTTACGCACAAAGTCGGAGGCTCCCAACTTCATCGCCTCTACTGCCAGATCGATTGAAGCGAAGGCTGTCATCATGATCATGCGCGCTGCCGGCAGTATTACCTTGAGTCGACGAAGAACTTCAGTGCCGGCCATTCCTGGCATTTTTTGATCCAACAAGACTGCATCCCACGACTTATCATTTCCGATGATCGCGAAGGCCTCTAATCCGCTTCCGGCTTCTCCGACTTCATATCCGGTTGCTTCAAGCGCCAAACGCGTCATCTCGCGAATGTTCTCTTCATCATCAATAATCAGCACTCGTTTAGGCATGGCTCACCTCCTTCACGGATTCTGAGCCTGTTGCTAACGGTAACGTGAAGGTGAACGTTGTGCCGCGTCCAATTTGAGACTGAACGCTGATTTGTCCGCCGTGCGCTTCCACAATCGATTTCGAGATAGTCAGTCCTAGCCCAGCTCCGCCAGTCGGTGCATCCGGTACTTGTACAAACTTATCGAAGACGTGCGGCAGGTATTCGCCAGGGATGCCGCTGCCAGTATCGTGAACAGAAACAGCTACATGATCCTCACGTTGTTCGGCGCTGATTTTGATTTCACCGTTTTTTGTATGTCGGAGCGCGTTGATAACGAGGTTGCCGAGCACTCGCTCTATTTGCAACCGATCAACCGAAACCCAGGGAAGTTCAACAGGGGCATCGACTGTCAGCTTCAGCCCCTTGGCTTCTACTTGCGGCCGCAACTCCTTAACAGCTGTCGAGAGCAAATCTCTCGCGCTAACAGTAGCGAGCTGTGGCTGGCTTTCACCAGCTTCGATCTTTGAAAGATCGAGAAGATCCCGCATGAGTTTGTCGAGCCGCTCACAGTCCTGGCGGCAAGCTTGCAGCACCTCGTTTTGGCTATCCGTTAACTCGCCGAGCGCGCCTTCGAGCAATAAATGAACCCCCATTTGCACGCTGGTCAGCGGCGTGCGTAGTTCATGCGAAGCAGTTGCAATGAATTCTGACTTGAGTCGATCAATCTCACGGAGGTGAGTGATGTCTTCCAGAATGGTGACCGCGCCAAGCAAACGCTGACCGTTGTCACGCATGGGAGTCGTGCGCAAGCGGAAAGCTCTTTCCGAACCATCGACGGCAAGCGGCAAGACCGAGGACATCCCTTCGCCGGCCACAGGTCGCTGCGATTCCAACGCTTCGGCTACAGCGCCGGCAATACGCGCATCGCGCGCAACTTCGCCGACGTGCTTGCCTGTATTTTCGCTTTCAGAACCGAATATCTCCTCAGCTGCAGGATTCAGCTTTGTTACACGTCCTTCTCCATCCGTAACAATCACCGGATCGTACAGAGAATCAATGGCAGCCTCAGTTGTCTGTTGAGCGACCAGCAGCTTGCCTAAGTCTGAACTGCGCAATTGTCTAATCCGCTCTGCCATCCGGTTGTACTCGGCGGCTAGCACACCCACTTCGTCGCGGGAAGTCACGGTCACTTTCGCATCCAAGTCGCCCCCAGCCATTCTTGCTGTGGTTGCGGTCAGCTGGCGCAACGGCTCAACTATTCGATTCGACAGAAAGACAGCCAACACCAACCCTGCGGCAACTAAAACACCTGCAACTAGCAGCGTGCGGTAAAACCAGAGTTGGGCCACGCCAGCGGCTGCTTCTGACTTCGCCAGCATGGCGCGTTGATTGAGTTGCAGCAGATGTTCACAATCAGCCCGAAGTTTGTTGAATTGAGGTTCAAGGCGGCCAAAGTATTCATCGCGCTCCGAGATTTGTGCTGTCCTTGGCAGTGTTTGTTGTCCGGAAGTTTCTCCGACAGTCAATTTAGCCAGAAAAGCATCGAACAGCTGATAATAAGCGTCGCGGTCTCGACGAATAGTGCTCAGGGCCTCAGGCTCACCGACTTCAGTGATGTTGTTCTCTGCCTTGCCAAGATTTGCATCAAATCGTGCACGATGTTCACGCAATTGACCCATGGCTTTGTCACGTGCGCCAAGAAGTGCAAACAAGGCAGCAGAATCCTGACGTTCGAGACTCTCCTTCATTTCCTGCGCCGCGACGACTGAATCAGAGTTATTGGAGATGATGCGACGGGACACGTCGCCCATTTCCCGTAGGCGCCAGGCGCTCCATCCGCCAAGCACTACAAGGGCAGTGACAAAAATCAGGTAACTCAGTAAAAGTTTGACTCTTAGGCTCATTAGAGTTTTTGGTCTTTGGGCTTTGGTCTTGGTTTTCGTGGCGACGAAAAGTCGTTCGTCTTAGAGAGCTAAAAGACCAAAGACCCAAAATCCAAGACCAACCCTTCATTATTCCTTCAGGACCATTTCCTCCTTAGTTTCCAAAGGCACCACCTGCACGGTCGCGTCACGCACTTCATGAAGAAAACGGTTAATGATCGAGCCATGTAAAAGAATGTCCCACCGAGACCGAGACGTCTGGCCGAAAACAACGTGCGTGATGCCTTCGCGCCTCGCAAAATCAATCAACGCGTCTGCTACTCGTCGGGATTTCAGTTTGACGACTTTTGCACCGAGTTCCTCAGCAAACCGGATATTCTCCTGAAGCGCGGCATAGTCTTCAGGCTTAATTCTCCCCATCTCTTCATTGGGTGTTTCAACGTAGACTGCATACCAATCACTGGCCAGGCGTCCGGCGATGCGTGAGCCGACGCGAAGCAATTTCTTCGCGCTGCCGCGAGAAGCCATGGCTACCATCACCTTCTCAGGAATGACCGCCTGTTCAAGTCCTTCGCGTTCGCGGTAGTCGTGTGCTTTGGTGGCCTGGTCTGTGGCCACTTGCCTGAGGGCCAGCTCGCGTAGTGCTGAAAGATTCCCTTTGCGGAAA
>DATIBX010000330.1:0-8521 GCA_035457105.1 Pyrinomonadaceae bacterium | reverse complement strand
TGATAAGTCGGACTGGCAGTTGCACCTGCATTACGTGCGGCCGCTTCATCCAAGGACACTGCTTTCTGTAACTGGTCAACAGCTGCCGCATACAGATTCTTTTTGTAATAAACCCAGCCCAGGGTGTCGACGAAGCCCGCTACGTTTGGATTCTTCTGGACCACTCCCTGGGCCAAACGGACGGCCTCATCGAGGTTGCCCTTCCCGGTGGCTGCATAAAGCCAGGCCAGATTGTTGGCCGCGATGACCGCGTTCGGATCCCTTTCCAGGGCCTTGCGATAGTTGTCCGCAGCTGCGTCGAAATTCTTGCGAGCGTCTTCGAGCATTCCAATCAACGTGTATGCCGTCGAATTGTCGGGTCGAATCGCGAGAATTTTTTGATACTGGGCGATAGCTCTGTCTTCTTGTTTGGAATTGATGAACAAAGCTCCCAAAGCGGAATAAGCCGGCAGGTAATTCGGATCGATCTCGAGCGCTTTGTTTAACTCTGCTTCTGCTCCTGAAGCGTTACGCTGAAACCCGTAAACCTGTCCTTTCAAATAATGTAGTGATGCATTATTCGGATTCGAAGCTATAACCGTATCTACACGACTGTGCGCCTTATCAAATTCATTATTGCGGGCGTAAACGTTAATCAGGCCGTTCAGCGCTTCGAGATTTGTCGGGTCAATTTTCAGAGCTGTCTCAAACAAGTTGATGGCGTCGTCACGCTTGTTCTCTTTTAAAGAGAGGACTGCCAGATTGTTGTACGAAGTTGGATCACTTGGCGCAGTGTCGCGGGCCAGCTCGAAGTCTTTACGAGCGCCGGCGGTATCTCCGAGCTGCAACTCAGCAGAGCCTTTCGCGAGATAAGTTTTCTGACGAATCTCGCTCAACAACTGAGGTGTGCTGGTGCGGTCGGGAGCTACTTTGTCTAAGCGGTTGAGTAAGTCTGAGGCAAGACTGGCTGCTTGCTTTGCGTCGCCACTGGCCAGCATGATCTGCACCTGGATCAGTTTGGCTGGAAGAAAATCTGGATAGTTTCTTTCGAGATCTGATGCGAACGCTCTTGCCTGATCTGTTAAGCCAAGATTGAAGTTTGCCTGGGCCATAAAGTAAAGCCCGGTTTGAGAATTGGGTTCCTGGCGCAGTACCTCCTTAAGATCTTCTATTCCCGCTTTCAGCCCCTCAACCTGACCAGACTGTACCCGCATGCGCGCGCGAAGCTGGAGAGCCTGGCGGTCATGTGGATCTCGCTTTAATGCTTCATCGATTTCAGCGCTCGCTCCAGCCGTATCGCCACGTGTGAGCAGTATTTCTGCCAGACGATAGCGACCCTGACTATAATCGGGCGACTTTGTAGCCAGGTCTTTGTAGATTTTGATAGCGTCGTCGACTCGATTAATGGCCGAGTAAAAGTCCGCCAGCATCGCCTTACTCTCTGGTTTGTTGGGATCGAGATCGACGATTCCTTTATAAACTTCCTCCGCCTTATCGAACTGCCTGTTGACGTAATAGAACCTTCCGAGCGCAAGTCTTGCGTCGCGATTAGTCGGCGCAACATCAACGGCTTTGCGGAACTCCGCTTCAGCCTCAGCTTGCCTGTTCGTTTGTGTTAGGAAGCGAGCATACTCAGTATGTGCGATTGGAGAGTTACCATTGACCGAGATTGCTTTCTTAAACAAGTCTTCGGCCTTGGTATTCTCATTTGTGACGATGTAGAAACGCGCCATGCTTAAATACGATTCAACCCGGTTCGGATCGAGTTCAATGGCGCGGCCTAATTCTTTAAAGGCTTCGTCTCGTTTGTTCTGATTAAAGTAGATGGTGCCCTGAAGAACATGACCTTCGATGTAATTGGGATCTTTTTGGAAGATCTCGTCGGCAATCTTCTGCGCTTCAGGCAGCATTTCAGGGCGATTTTTTGCCGCCACGACGTAATAGTTGCCGAGCTTTGCGCGAGCCTCAAGATTGTTCGCATCCAGATCTCGAGTCTTACGAAGCTCCTCTAACATCTCTGCCCATCGCTCAAGGCCTTCGTATGATCGGGCCAAACCCCAGTGTGCCGCTCCAAGCTTGTCGTCAATTTGTAGCGCGCTACGGAATTCCAGCGAGGCTTCCTGAAACTTCGACTCCTTCAGGTAAGCTTCGCCTCTGGAGAGATGTGCAGCCTTAGCTTTTTCGGGATTTGAGCAGCCAGCCAGAAAAACCGGCAGCACTAAGAGAAGACAGAGAAATACTAGCTTAGAAAAGCTCTTTCGGCACTCGCTTGTCATTTTTCAGTTCGCTCCCTAATTACCGATCCTTAAATCGGCATCAATCCTTGAGTCTTGAGCAACACCGGCGGGCAATGCCGTGTGATGCCTGAGATTCTCAGACGATTATCTAAAAATTCTAATCGGGCTCCATTTCCAAGGTATTGTTAAAAGTGCAACAGTTTCCCATCGGTTAGTTCGGTACAAACTCTGGTAGAACCGACGATGTAGCTGCAGCCAGTTCTTTTGCTGTGTTCAATGCATCAGCATCCGAAGATGTTACGGGGACTGTTATCCGTACCATAGCAGCGTCAGAACGTCTCATTTTAATACTGTCGAGGACAGTGTATACCTTCCCCCAGTATTCGCTGGTTACTACTCGGCCGCGTCCCTGGTACCAATACAACATCAATTGCCGGACGCCCCCATTCTCGATGATGTACTTATTGGCTTCAAAGCTTCGACCATTTCCCAGTGCAATCGCTGTTCTCGAAGGGTCAGTCATGCTCCAACCCGAGCCAGGTAAACAGTTTAGGGGGCTATGAAAAGTCGACCCATCCCGTTGCGTCGCATAGTATCCAACGTAATAATTCGCCATTCTGCCGTTGGAATTTCGATAATCTCGCAGCAGATAGTCCGACGCGCGCAAAACTCTTAGCGTCTCCTTATCAAGTTGTTGATCTGGACCCCGTTGTGTCCAAGCTCCCAGTTGACTGGGAAACTCATTCAGCTGCTTTCGATCAACGTGCGCCTCGCCTAGAGACGCCCATGAGTTCACGACGACGCCGGCCACGACAATTACAATTAGTAAAACCCAAAATCTAAGATTCGTTTTCATTTTCAGTCGTTAGCCTCAGACTTTGCCACCCTTGTTGTCGGTGACAGACTCTGCGTCGCAAAGGTTCGCTCAGATTTTTCTTTCGGTTCCAATGATTTAGATTTTAAACTCGGAACGCGGTCCAGAATCCAGCCCACGGCAAATAGCAAAAGGAATGCCACGATGTACACTACCCAACCCGAGAAAGCGTGGAAAAAGCCATCAGCCACTTCGGTTCCATAGTAATGGGCTAGCACGCCAGTGCCGCTTACACGCATCGCATTCGTTACAATTGCGATGGGAACGGCAGAAATCAAGATAATCACAGAGCGCCAGAAACCATAAGACTTCCACCAGTTGGTGGCCGGCTGATCGCTCTTACCAGGTCGATTTGACGGGTCAGTAAAGTACGCAAAAACCAACGCCAACGTTATCAGTGTCATCAGCGACCTGATGCCACTGCAAGCCTCAACTACTTCCAATTTCTTAGTAGTCGAAGAGTTCAAAGGCATCAATTCGATTACGTTACCTTGACGAAGAACGGGAATATCAAACATCCGCATGGACCAGACGGCGCACTGTGATGCGAAGAGTTGAAGTGGGAACGCGATCTTATTGAAGATGATGGCTGGAATGGGTATGGCAAGCAATAACAGAGCAAACGGAACAGCCAGGGCCTTTATCAGGCGGTAACCCCAGAAGTAAATAACTATGCCCGCGAGTAGTACGACTAAGGAAATTCGTTGGGTGTACAGTTCTGCACCCGCGACCCCGGCCCAGACTCCGAACAGTCCAAACAACACTAGGGCGCCACCCAAAAGAACCGAAGGTTCCGAACGTTCAGACGTCAGTTTTTCTCGTTGAATCCAAAGGATGTAGCCAATAATAAAAGGAATTAGTAGGCCGTGTGAGTAGTTTTCGTCTGCCCACCAGTCGTGTGAGAGCTTGGCCAGGACACGAAAGTAAACAAATGTGACCGCTAAGACAATTAGAACAACACGCCAAAGCGGCTTGATAGCTGGGACACTCATTCGTACTCCCTCGATATTTCCGCAAGAAAAGGGCAATTTCCCTTACGAAAACCGGTGGCGAAACTTACGCACCCATCGATAAATCCGGAAAAGCTTATATCAATTGCCCTCAGGTGACAATCACCTGACGAACATTTGTTCCAAGTTGAACTAAACTCCTAATACTAACTCGCCTCCAATAACGTCCTACAGGCTGTGAGCTCCAGGCTCGAAACATGCTCCGGCACACAACGAAAGGGCGATTCCGAAGAATCGCCCTTTTCATGCCCGATTGATGAAATTTCTAGTCTATATTTGTTGACAGGCTGTTACTTCTGATCCCGCCTGCGATAAGCGTAAGCTGAACAGTCCCCGCACCTGCTAACTCCGGAACCAGTTCTACATTTACCTGGTCCACTCCCCGAAATTGACCCTGCGCACCGGCATAATCAACTTTTAAGTTGAACACTTTGCCATCCGCCGTGCGAGCTTCCACTGTCACCGCTTCGGCAAGATTCTCGAGTACCGTTCCATTGGGTAACCAAACATCGTTACTTGTGTCGGTATTGATAAGTCCACTTGTAAGACCTGTGGCCATCACCGACAACCGAGTACGCGAATCCAGAAGTACCCAGGGACTCGTTGGAGAGAAGGTTCCAAACTTACTGTTGAAGCTGTCCACAACTGCTCCTCGTCCGCTTGTATCGTCCGCCACTGAAAAGATTGTTGGATTCAATCCCACCACATTGGCGACGCCATGCGAGAGGAATCCTTCACGGGAAGTGACGATAACTTCTGCAATTCCTCCCCGAGCATCGACGGGAACCAAAACTGTCAACTCACTTGGAGAAACTGAGAGCACTTTCGCAGCTACTCCACCAACCGTTACGCTAACATTAGCTACTTCGAAAGCGCCGCCTTGTGAACCTACAGTTTGTGTTGAAAAACGCTGTGTCCCCATAGCGGTTAGCTTTGCTATGCCATTTGGAGCGACGTTCAAACCCGATGAGCCGAGTGGACCTATCTCGGGCATACCAATTGAAAGGTTGACTGGAGCATTCACGGCATCAGCGCTGGTCTCAGAGCTAGCCGAAATTATTCCGCGCGCCATCAGGTCGTCGCAGAGTTGCAGGTATGCGCTAACTTTATTAATGCGATCCACGATACCTGAACTTGGCGTCTTTTGATTGGAAAGGCTCGCGCTCGAATGAGCAAGGAACGAAGCGGCAAACATATATTTTTCAACTTGTGCCGCGTTCGAGAACATCGCTCGCTCAGTATTGAAATCGCTGTATGTCTGATCGATTTCAGCCGCGAGTTCGGCGATTGCGCTCGACTGTGTTGAATTCAGCGTAAGTGTGTTGGTGTCCTTAAGCGATGGCGGTGTCGTCAAAATGTTCGAGGCCGATGATTTGTTATTCCTAACACCCTTCATCGATTTGCTGACTTTCACGCTGACAGGTTTTGAATAGGCCGTCACACCTTTATCGTCTACCGCACTTGCAGTAAGGGTGTACGTGCCCGTTGTCGACGAGCTCCAGCTGGCTGAGAAAGGACTGGCCACATCGGAACCGATAGGCTGGGAGTTTACGAAGAAGTTGACCTGTCTTACGACTCCATTTGAATCTGTTGCGTTGGCACCAATGTTCATGATTTCGCCCGAGCCAAACGTTGTGTTTGACACTGGATTCGTGATGCTAACTACGAGTGGCGTGGGCGTCGGAGATGGTGTTGGCGTTGGTGCTGGCGTTGGTGTCGGCGTCGGTGTTGGTGTCGGTGTTGGTGTCGGTGTTGGTGTCGGTGTTGGTGTCGGAGTAGCTGATGGTGTCGGTGTGGGAGTTGGAGTTGGAGTAGATGTTGGTGTCGGTGTGGGAGTTGGTGTCGGCGTAGGGCTGGGCGCAGCGCCTGATTGCGCAGCGTTCAGAGCGGTAATGTCACAACCGAGATCCTTGCCGTCAGTTCCGGCTAATTCATAAGTGCTGTTGACTACATTGTAACTGGAATCAAATATGCCGGAGGTAGACGATGGATAGAAATTGTTGACCGGATAAATCGACGGCGGCGCAGTCGAAACCAGGTTCTTTTGAATTACTGCTGAAGGAGTGTACTGCGTGAACGCCGGATTCCCTTCACCCACACCATCGCCGAAGAAGCCATATCCGGATCTGGTCGTGATGTTGTTGGTGTAAACGAACCCAATCGAAGGCTCGCCATAGAGCGCCGTCACGTTACCGCTTTGGAAATGCGTGTTGTGATTAAACGTGACGTTGTAGAAACCGCTAATCGTCAAAAAACGATTCGCAATGCCGAGGAACAGGTTATTCATAAGCACAGCGTTATTTCCGCGACCCGACGGGTTTGGGTAGTCCGTGCCCAGCATTTGTATGCCTTGATCACTGTTCTTCACCGTGTTGTTCGTGAAGGTAACGTTTTCGACCGTGGCCCATGGCGCTCTGCCATCCTCGCTGCGCACTGTAAGTAGCACTGCGTAACCGATCTGTGCATCCGTCCAAGAATTTTCCAGCACGTTACCGTCAACGACTACGTTGCGAGCGTTCTTGAACTCCAGCAAGTTCTTCACCGACCAGTGAATGCCCGCATAACTCGGATCGCCAACTTTCCACGACAGTGGCTTGAAGAAATAATTGCGCCGGATTTCGATGTTTGACGGGACCAGATTGGTGATCGACGGCAGTGCGCCACCAAACAGAATGTTTTCTCCCGCTGCTTCCAAATAATTATTGATGATGTGGAAAGGACCAGGGCCGTTCCAACCACAAATCGCCTGCGTGTCGTAGCCGCGCCCGTGAATCTCGGAAATGTACGAGTTGCTGATAGTGATCTCGCTACCGTTGAGACTGATTCCACGCTGCACGTCCTGCGTGTCAAAGCCATGGATCCAACTTCGGTCGATCACGAGGTCGTGTGGCACGTCGCTGGCAGTTTGAGTCGATTCGCCAAAACGCACCAAGTCGTAAGTTAGCGCTGCGGTGGCCGACGAAATCTCAACGCCGATGAAGCGATAGTGATGTGCACCTGCTGCGGTTTTCAGCACCTGTCCGGCTGACGATCCGGACCGCAACTTAGCGAACAAAGCACTTTGCGTTGGTCCAACGCGCACGCCTTCCGGCAATTCGCCTACTCGCGAACTCTGAATCGTGATGTAGCTGCTTCCTGACTTGGCGGGAAGGACGAAATCGCCCGAATAGATCGCGCCAGCGTCCAGGATAATCGTGTCGCCGGGTTGCGCTGTATTGAGAGCGTTTTGGAAGCTCCCGCCGGCAGGCACTGTTAAAGTCGCGGCTTTTCCTTGGAATGTACAAAGGAAGAAGATAGCTGCGATGACGGTATATTGAAAGATCGATATGAAAGAAGATGAATTTTTCCTTAGGTGACCCCGGTACATCGTTAATCCTCACTTCGGTAATCGGACGATCTCGACAGAGCGAGACTCCTGACTTTGCGTCACCACCTCACGATGGTTTTGCCTTTAGTCGGTGGCCTCTAGGCAAGGCACTAGACTTTGGATTTTAAAAAAAGAGCTTGAGCTGAAGGGGTAAATCAGCCTGGATTAGTTGGAACAGTTGTGTCGGAGAGTGTCGAAAATGAAAACGATTCCAATGTGCCGGGGCTCCTGAATCACGCGGTAGCACGGTTGGTGCCTGAGAGTCGGGATTCAGGTGAACAGGAATGGTAATTTTACGACCGCCCTTCGGTAACCAGACAATCATCCAGCCCTTACTACCGGCTCAGAGACTCACGGCTTTGCGTCCCTGTTTCGCAACAGGTTTGCCTTTATCGTTTTGCAATCGAATTCAAAAGATCCAGAACCAGAGCCGTCTAACGGCTCGACACCATTAACGCCGTTTTGACCGAAGTTGTCAAGAACTTGTTTCTTAATGATTGGGAAAGCGGTCAAGTTGACAACCAGGATCTCTGCTGTCAGTGCCACTGCCCTTAAACGGGCTCTTCGGGCCAAGCCGATAGTTTCCCTTTTGAGGTTCCTGAAAACCGACCGCTTCTAGCGTGGCCGGGAATGCATTCCCTGCGGGATACTGCGAGGATGGGGCACCAATCAGGATGTTTTTCCTCATGATGCTTCCCGGCAGAAACTTGGCCAGCGCCGCGTTTCCCTCGCCGACTCCGTCGCCGAAGATTCCATAACTGGACGGCGCGCGAATAGTGATGTTGTTTATGTAGACGAAACCGTTTGAGGGTTCACCATATAGCGCCATAATGTTTCCGTTCTGGAAGTGCGTATTGTGGTCGATGGTGACGTTGTAAAAACCCGAGATCGTGAGAAAACGGTTCTTAATGTCAGTAAGCAGATTGTTTGAGATGACAACTTTGCTGCCACGACCCGATGGTTTGGGAGAATCACTGCCGAGCATCTGGATCCCCTGGTCACTATTCTTCACTGTGTTGTTGGTGAATGTAACGTTTTCGACCGTGGCCCATGG
>DATIBX010000329.1:0-21920 GCA_035457105.1 Pyrinomonadaceae bacterium | reverse complement strand
GACATGGTATTAGTCGAAGTGAGGCCGATGGTGAATTGATTATCAAATCGACCGCGGAGAATGGCGAACTCCGAATGACGGTACTTGATAATGGAAAGGGGTTGCCGGAGAACTGGCAGTTGAAGAGTAGTAATGGTATTGGACTGGCAAACACCGTGGCGCGTTTGCAACAACTTTACGGCGAGCTACATCGCCTCGATATTCGGAATCGCGAGCACGGCGGCGTCGAAGTCACCGTAATTATGCCCTTCCGCACAAAGTTGTAGGGGCACTCCGTGGCCGCCCCTCTTAAGAACAAGGTACCTCATTCGTGAGCGAGTACTCAGTCCGACAAACCTTATGAGTCAAAAAATCAGAACGTTGATTGTGGATGACGAGCCTTTGGCAAGGCGAAATCTTCGTTTGCTGCTCGAGAAGGATCCGCAAATCGAGATTCTGGAGGAGTGTCGTAACGGTAGAGAAGCCGTCAGGTCGATCGAGCAGCACGCTCCCGATCTGGTTTTTCTGGATATTCAAATGCCGGAGATGGACGGATTCGACGTCTTGGAGCAGGTGGGCGCAGAGCGAATGTCAGCCGTTGTTTTTGTTACCGCTTTCGACCAGTACGCGTTGAAAGCGTTTGAGGTCCATGCGCTCGATTACCTATTAAAACCTTATGATGACACCCGGTTTTCGCAGGCCCTAAAACGCGCTAAGAGTCAGATTGAATCGCGTGAGATAAATAAGGTGAGCAAACGTTTGTTGGCACTCCTGGAAGAGCGCGAGAGTTTGCGCGAGGTTGGCAGTCGCAAGCCGACTTATTTAAAGCGATTGATGGTGAAGCTGACTAATCGGGTGGTGCTACTGAAGGTCGAAGAGATCGACTGGATCGAGGCCGATGGCAATTACGCGAAGTTGCATATTGGAGCAAAATCGCATCTGTTGCGTGAGAAGATGCATGATTTAGAGAAGCAACTGGATCCGGACAAATTTGTTCGAATCCACCGCTCGATAATTGTGAACCTTAACCGGATCAAGGAGCTGCAGCCGCATTTTAATGGCGACTACATTGTGGTGTTAGACAATGGACGCCAGCTTAGGCTCAGTCGCAGCCGCCGCGAACAACTCGAAAGTAAACTCAGGGTAGTTAGTTGAAGTGAAGGCATAGGTCCAATAGGTCCTATATGTCCCATACATCCTATAGGACCTACTTCCGGGGCTTTTCGCAACTGGCGACTTCTAGAGATATATTAGGTGCCGATAACCCCCTATGGATTGGAGATTCTTTTGTGAGACACCTTTCGATGAATGAACTTGAGGCTGGATTAGACCACATAAGGCAATCACCTAAAGACCAGGGAGCCCTGGAGTTGATTGTTTGCCGCCCGAAGATTGAGCACCGTGAGATTTTAGACGAGGCTGAGCTCGATGTTGCCAAGGGACTAATTGGCGATAACTGGATTCTGCGAAAAAGTACTCGCACCAGTGATGGGTCGCCTCATCCCGACATGCAGATCAACATCATGAACGTGCGGTCTGTAGCGTTGGTGGCCCAGGAGAGAGAACGCTGGCCTTTAGCGGGAGATCAACTCTATTTGGATATGGATTTGAGTAAGGCTAACCTGCCGGCCGGGGCCAGGATTTCGATTGGCACCGCAATTCTGGAAGTTACTGAGCCGCCGCACACGGGATGTCAGAAATTTGTTGCTCGTTTCGGCTTTGACGCGATGAAGTTTGTCAATTCTGAGATTGGGCGTGAGCTTTGTCTGCGTGGCATTAATGCGAAGGTGGTCCAGTCAGGCACAGTTCGTGTCGGCCAAACCGTTACAAAACTCTAATGTCTAATATGGAATACGTAAAGCTTGGAAAAACAGGATTAAAGGTGTCTCGTATCTGCCTGGGATGCATGACCTATGGCGTTCCTGAAAGAGGCACGCATCCATGGTCATTGGTCGAAGAAGAGAGTCGTCCCTTGATACGTCAAGCGCTAGAGTTGGGCATCAACTTCTTTGATACGGCGAACACTTATTCGGATGGCACTAGCGAGGAGATTGTCGGGCGCGCACTTCATGATTTTGGCCGGCGTGAGGAACTAGTGATGGCTACAAAGGTGTTTGCGCCGATGCGGCCTGGCCCAAACGCTAAAGGATTATCTCGGAAAGCCATCATGACTGAGGTTGATGCCAGTTTGAAAAGACTGGGAATGGACTACGTCGATCTTTACCAGATCCATCGTTGGGACAATACAACTCCTATCGAAGAGACGATCGAAGCGTTGCACGATGTAGTAAAAGCTGGGAAAGCGCTGTACGTGGGCGCGTCCTCGATGTACGCCTGGCAGTTTGCCAAGTCACTTTACAAGGCCGACCAGCATGGTTGGACCAGATTTGTATCCATGCAGAATCATTACAACTTGCTCTATCGCGAAGAAGAGCGGGAGATGATGTCATTATGTGCCGCGGAAGGAATTGGTGTGATTCCCTGGAGCCCGCTGGCGCGCGGCCGACTCACACGTGATTGGGGCGTAAGCACCAATCGCAGTGAGACAGACGAATTTGGAAAGACGCTCTATACGGCAGCAGTCGAATCAGATAAGAGAATTGTGTCCCATGTTGCCGCGGTAGCCGAGTCGCGTGGAGTGCCGCGGGCTCAGGTGGCTTTAGCCTGGCTCTTGAGTAAACCGTTTCTGACTGCGCCGATAATAGGTGCTTCCAAAGCGCAGCACCTCGAAGATGCGGTAGCTGCGGTGTCACTGAAGTTATCGGATGAAGAAATTAAGAAATTGGAAGATCCGTACGTGCCTCACCCCGTGGTTGGCTTCTAACTTGGAGTGCGCCAACCCGGCGGAGCTTGAAAGAAGAGATATTTAGAAACGAAGCTTGAAAGGGCGAAGGGCTTGGAAAGCGCCGCCGGGCCGGCGCACTCCAAGGTTTATGCCGCCTGTTCGTGGTGCTTGCCCTCTGCGAATTCTTCAATCATTTTCTGATTAAACGCCGGGATGTCTTCGGGTTTGCGACTGGTTACCAAGCCACTGTCCACTACAACTTCGCGGTCCACCCAATCAGCCCCGGCATTAGTAAGGTCAGTCTTTAATGATGGCCATGAAGTTATCTGGCGTCCTTCTACCACATCAGCTTCGATCAGCAGCCATGGACCATGACAGATTGCTGCCACCGGCTTTCCGTTGTCGAAGAACTCCCTGACGAACTGCACTGCTTCGGGAAGGGTTCGCAGTTTATCTGGATTCTTCACACCACCGGGCAATAGCAACGCGTCGAAATTGGAAGCGTCTGCATCGCCCAACTTTAAGTCGACATTAAGGGCGTCGCCTTTGTCGTCATGTCTCCAGCCCTGAACCTTTCCAGTGGCCGGAGAAATAATTTTCGTGACAGCACCCGCCGCTTCAAGCGCTTCTTTGGGTTCTGTCAGCTCGATCTGCTCAAATCCATCGGCGACCAGGATCGCCACTTTCTTATTCTGAAGTTTACCAACCATTTCTCCCTCCGTATTCCCAACGTTAAACTCAAGGACGACTCCGTGGAGCGACCTCATTGTCATCGACTGCACTCCGCTCAGGCCGATTGACCCCTTGTTGGTTGTAATAACCTCCCGGAGCAAACTGGCCTGACTCTCCAATGTCCAAGGATCGTTCTTCTTCGGCAATAGCTTCCTCCCCGGAAGGCGCGTTCGGCTCCCAACCTTCGTCTTTTTTGTTTTTCTTCATTTTTGATTGCATAGATCTGCCATCTCCTTTTGTTGAATGCAGGAGTCGAAGAAGAGCAATCTCGATGCCGCCGGCTATGAATTTGATATTTGGTGATAAGAGAGCGTTAACGAGTATCGAAGGGCTTTAATCATCCGAAAACACAAATGAACCTTGTCGCGTTTAAATGCACGACTGTTCTGAGTTGCTACTTCGGAAACTAATTGATGTCACACGACGCGAGCTTTCCACTTGCCTTGGCGAAATACGAGTGCGCTTACAATGGCGAGGGTCGAGAAAGCAACAGTGATGGCCACGAAGACGCCCCGCGGCCCGAGGTTAAAGTGGACGCTGAGAACAAATGCGAGCGGAATTTCCCAAAGCCAGAACACGAACAGGTTGATAATCGTGGGTGTCCAAGTATCGCCAGCCCCGTTGAATGATTGTCCCAAAACCATTCCGTATGCATAGAAAAGGAATCCATATGACACAACTCTCAAGCAATCGATACCATAGGACGCTACGTGAAGGTCGGCAGTGTAGAGGCCAATAATTTGTGGAGCAAAGATGATAAAGATCAACCCAACAAAGCCAAGAAAGAACATGTTGTAAAATCCGGCCTGCCAAACTGCCCGCTCAGCCCTTTCCGGATTCCTTGCACCAAGAGCCTGACCCACCATGGTTGCGGCGGCGTTCGACATTCCCCAGGAAGGGAGCAGGGCAAACAAAATCACTCGAATTCCGAACGTGTAACCGGCGACAGCATCGCTGCCGAAGCTCGAAATTATCCGCACCAGTCCAATCCAACTCGCCATGCCCACAAAGACCTGAAACGTGGCGGTGGATGACAAGCGCAAGAGCCGACTCATGATTGCGGGCTCGAGGCGCAGCTGTTCCCGTCTGATCTCGAAGCGGCCACCCTGACGAAACAATCTGATCAGGGCGTACACCGCACCTGTACCGCGTCCAATATTCGTTGCGATTGCTGCGCCTACAATGCCCAGCTTTGGGAATGGACCAATACCAAAGATGAGACATGGACCAAGCACAATATTGATCCAGTTCGCCAGCCACAGTGTCCGCATGGCAATCGCAGCATCCCCAGCACCGCGAAAGATTGCATTGACCATGAACAGCATGACGACAGTAACGTTGCCGGCGAGCATCACTCGTGTAAAAGATGAGCCATGCTCAACCACCCACGGTGAGCCACCCATTAACGCCAGGAGTTTTGGCGCCAAAGGTGCCCCAATAGCGGCAATCACCAGTGAAACGATCACCGCAATCGCAATAGCTTGAACAGCAGCCCTTGCAGCTCCATCCGGATTCTGTTCGCCAATGCGGCGGGCCACCATGGCGGTAGCCCCAATACTTAGACCGATGGCCAGCGCATAAATGAGGGTAAGCAGTGATTCAGTCAGACCGACGGTGGCGGCCGCATCGGTTCCGAGGTGAGAAACCCAAAAAATATCCACCACTGCGAACACGCTCTCCATCACCATTTCAAGGACCATGGGAATTGCTAAGAGCAATATGGCGCGCCCGATTGGTCCCGTAGTGTAGTTGCGGTGTGACCCTCTGAGTGATTCTTTGACAGCCGACCACAAACTCTCTTCAGGTTGGTTGATATCAACCGCGATATTGTCCACATGTTCCTGTGATGGGTTCATAGCAACACACACCTTAAGACTCGATTCGCAGGGGAACCGAAGTCTACGCAAGCTTTGCGTTAAAAAGTTCAGGGCGTTTTGTGGTTAGCGACTATTCAAGCGGATAGCGAAATTAGCCGGACCTGCCGAAGTCGTCGTGAAGTCGAACAATGTCGTCTTCACCCAGGTAGTTACCACGTTGAACTTCGATAAAGACCAGCGTTTCTGGACCATCGTTTGCGACCCGGTGCGCCGCACCGATGGGAATGTCGACCGCTTCTCCGGTCAGAATCGTGAGTTCCTGGTCATTAAGAGTGACCCTGGCGGTCCCCGCTACTACGACCCAATGTTCGGCTCGCTGAGCATGTTTCTGGTAGCTCAGTCGTTTGCCCGGCAGAACTTCGATTCTTTTGACTTTGAATGAAGAGCCCTCGTCGAGAACGGTGTAGGTACCCCATGGACGTCGATCAAATTCCAGTCCTCTTTCAATAGCCGATTCCGACATACAAGCTCCTCTTTAGCATCTGGAAAATTGTTTACCCGCACACTACTGTCTGCGAGATTGCGGAGTCAAGCGGCGGGAGGAATCGGTACTGGTTCATTTTGGTTTTGGACGCGTAGTGTCCCTTGAATTTAGCCCAGCGTTTGAACGCTGGGTTCAAGGGCATTTCGACTTCCCGTCGCGTAGCGACGAATGAACCATCGCTCAAGCGTCGCTACGCGACGCAGCCGTTTCACGCTCTTCCCCGGCTTTGAAAAGCCGGGCTACATTCAAGGGACGCTACGCGTCCAAATCCAAAATGAACCAGTACCCAAAGTTGATAATGATGATTTGAGATTTGATAGTTGGATCTCGGAACTCCAAATAGCAATTCTTAAATATCAAATGATAATTTTCCAATAATCCCCGGTATTGATAATTGCGAAGTCGATTGCCTCTTGGAACTCCGAATATCAACTCCCAAATAATTGGTATCCAAAAAAGGCAGTAATCTCTAAAAGATTACTGCCTGAATTGAAAACACTAATGAGTTCAGGTTTTTAAGAACCGGGACGCAGCGTCACATAAATGACGGCGTTGCGGCGTTTCACCAACAACAGTGCGGGCCTTGAGCCAGATTGCTGAACAGCGGCGCTAAAGTCGGTGAACGTTCGAACCGGCCGTTGGTTTACTTCTTGAATGAGATCGCCCTGCCGCAGCCCGGCGTTAGCTGCAGCTCCCGACGGATCAACTTTTGTGACGAGCAAACCTTGATCAGCAGCATCCAGACCAAATCTCGAGGCCGTGTCAGCGTTCAAGGGTTGTAAGGTTAAGCCGAACTTTTCATTTCCAGAAGTCCCTTCGCCGTCACTGTCTTCACCTTCGGAGCGCGGGCGTTCCGGCAGCTCAGCTAAGGCAACCTGGAATGATTGTTCTTTACCACCGCGCATCACTGCCAGGGTTGCGTTTGAACCGGGAGCCATTCCCGCCACCAGGTTACGTAGGCCGTTGGTGTCTGAGATAGGTTGGCTATTCACCGAAGTGATGACATCACCGCGTTTAACGCCAGCTCGTTCTGCCGGTCCACCCGGAGCCACGGAAGTTACGATGGCGCCGCTGGCCGCTGGTAAGTTAAGACTGGCAGCCAGATCAGCGTCGACTGATTGTATGGTGACGCCCAGCATACCGCGACGAACTTTTCCAGTCTTCAGCAACTGGTCCATCACTGCTTTCGCCATATTTGAGGGAATCGCGAAACCGATACCAATGCTGCCACCTGACGGCGATAGAATTTGAGAATTGATACCGATTAGCTCACCGTTGGTATTAACTAGTGCGCCGCCCGAATTTCCGCGGTTAATAGCCGCGTCAGTTTGTAGGAAGTCTTCGAAACTTCCATCACTTAAACCCGTCGCCCGCCCTTTCGCACTGACAATACCCGACGTTACCGTCTGACCAATTCCGAGTGGATTGCCAACTGCCAGGACTACATCGCCCACGCGAACTTTGTCTGAATCACCGAGCGGGAGTGTCGGCAAACTCTTCGCGTCGATTTTTATGACGGCCAGGTCGCTAGGTTGATCTGACCCTACTAGCTTCGCCGTAAAGGTTCGTTTGTCTGTCAGTTCTACTCGAATCTCGACCGCACCATCTACTACGTGATGGTTTGTAACAATGTATCCATCCGGATTTACGATGACACCCGAACCGACTCCCTGGACTCGTTGGGGTTGCTGTTGTTGTGGCGCTCGATCACCGAAGAAGTCACGGAAGTTGGGATCATCCATGAAAGGAAATTGCTGAGCCTGTCGAACTCGTTCCGTCGAGCGAATGGTGACAACGGCTGGTGATACTCGACTGACAAGATCTGCATAGGAATTCTGATTCGTTACTCCGGAACTTACTACTGGAGGTGGCGGGGCGGCAGGTTGGCTCGAAGATAAGCTCATCAAGCCGCTTTGCCCCTTACAAGATGCGAACGAAAAAACAACGAGCAGTAAACTTAAGAATATGTTGGCCTGGGACCTTAATCCCCGATTAATATTAACAAAATTGTTCATGTCCTCTCTCTTTCTAAATCGCTCTCGAAACGTTGGGCCTTAAAATCGCCCGCGGCGTTTCTCTACAATCGAAACAAGTGCATTTTCCTCAACGGAAGCCCATTTTTCAACGCGAAAATGCATTTGACTGCCAGTCGTTTGGATTCATTTCAGACGGTTTCGGTTTACTGAAGGATTTAAAGCCACAGCAAGTGTTGCTGAGACTTGGGCTTGAACCTTGGTTGCCGTCTGGTTAAGGTGGTCGACGGAAAATTACGCGTTGTCTCGAGTAGCAATTTGCTGGCCTCGCGATTGATTTTCGTGTGCTATACTCCGGCCGTGAACCCCCGATAAATCCCTGATTTTCTTATTCCGAACGGGGATCAAGACACACTCAATCCGCGGCCGAGAGACGCTTCGCCAGCAAGCTCCAGCAAAGTTAGTCAATCGAGGTATGAGGTAAATGCAAGGAGTAGATTTCTCCAGTGGTCTGGAAAGCAATTCTATTCTGATCGTCAACGATTCGCCTGAGCAACTAAAGCTCATGGCTGCTCTGTTGCGACACGCTGGATACTCCGTTCTAACCGCTGAAGATGGATTTGAAGCCTTTGTCCTAGCCAAAGAACAGCACCCCAACTTGATAATTAGCGACGTTTCTATGCCTGGAATGAGCGGTCTCGAGTTCTGTTCGCAGGTGCGCGCGACGAGTGAATTGCGGAGCGTTCCTATCCTGCTCGCCAGCGCCCTACAAAAAGACACCGAAACGATCGTTGCCGGCTTGCGAGCGGGTGCGGACGACTATCTCGAGGTTCCGTTCGACTCAGCTAGACTCATCGCCAAAGTGGCGCGCCTTTTGGAGCGGTCGCGGATCGAATCGAGTTACCGAGATCTCGTTGAGCAAGCGAATGATCTGATTTTTACCCAGGACATGGCGGGTAGGCTTACTGGTATCAACGCTGCCGGCGCCAGGTTTCTCGGTCGGCCTCAGAACGAGATTGTCGGCCAGTCGTTCTTTTCAGCTTTTGGCATTATTCCAGAGAGCAACGGTTTTGCCACCGGACTCTCCGGTTCGGACGCAGCTGCAGAGTTTCGACACCAATTTGTCGCGCGATCAGCAACCGGTGAGGATCGTTGGCTTGATCTGATCATCTCACCAATTCGCGATAAGTTTGAAGAGACCGTGGGGTTTCGAGGTCTCGCTCGAGACGTGACCGATCGGCGCCGTTTTGAAGAAGCGCTACGAGATTCTGAAGAACGTTATCGTCTCCTTTTCGAAACTACACCGCAACCGATCTGGGTTTACAACGAAGATTCGCTGAAGTTCGTTGCGGTGAACGAAGCGGCGACGCGAACCTACGGCTATACGCGTGATGAATTTTTGTCAATGACCGTTCACGACTTGAGACCCAAGGAGGACATTCCTACCCTCCTGATCAAAAGCGAAATAGGTCCTGACGAACTGGTGATCTCCAGCCCCTGGCGACACCAAACACGTGACAAGAAAGTCATCTATGTCGAAATGAGTTCGCACCCTGTCGTCTTCGACGGAATAAACAGCAAGTTAGTAATCGTCAATGATGTTACTGAGAAAAAGCTTCTGGATGAGAAGCAACAGAAGTTACATACATCCCTACAACAGTCTGCGATGGAGTGGCGACAGACCTTTAACGCCATCGATTTTCCGGTCTTGATAGTTGATCTCAGCGGAACTATCAGACGTGCTAACGAGGCGGCTGAAGAAATTGTCGGCGTTGACGCTGATCAGATTATTGGCAAGACACTGGCAGAAGTGGCAGATGCTGAGCCTTGGAAGACAGCTGCTGCATTGATTTCCATTGTTAAGAAACAGCAATCGCCGGTTTCCGAGGAAGTCAAGGATCCGATTAACAGAAAAACCTGGGCAATCACACTTTATTTGATTAACGAGTTTGGATCAGTCGGCGAACGCGCGATTTTGATCGCTCAGGATATCACCAAGAGAACTGAGCTTGAGGCATCACTGCGACAAAGCGAAATGATGTCACTGCTGGGCTCGTTGGTTGCGGGTGTTGCCCACGAAGTCCGCAATCCGCTTTTTGGCATCTCCTCGATCCTGGACGCTTTTGAAAAGCGTTTCAGCGATCGCACTGAGTACCTGAGGTATACAAATGTGCTGCGGGATGAAATTGGCCGGCTTACACTGTTGATGGAAGAATTACTTGAATATGGTAAGCCATTCCGGCGAGATTTTTACCTGGTGCCCGTTTCGGAAATGATTGCCCGATCCATCAAGGCCTGCTTACCGGCAGCCGAATTGGCGCATGTGACACTTGAGGCGGACATCAGCGAATCATTGCCCAAAATTTGTATTGACCGCCGCCGCCTATTGAAAGTATTCGTTAATCTGATCGAAAACGCGATCCATCACTCACCCCCAGGCGGACTGGTTAAGTTAGAGGCTAAACTCATTAACGACGGAACCCAGGATTGGATCGAATGCACTATTAAAGACATTGGTCCCGGTATTTTGGAGGCGGATATGCCCAGAATATTTGAACCCTTCTTTTCAAAACGGCGAGGTGGAACGGGCTTGGGATTGGCGATCGCTCACCGCATTATGGACGAGCATGGTGGACAGCTCTCAGCTGGTAACAATCCCAAGGGTGGAGCTTGCATGACGACAAGATTTCCAGTTGCAACTGAGGTAGAGCTAGATGTCCCGAAATAAGATCCTGATTGTTGACGACGAATCTGGCGTCCGCTTTGGCATCCGGGACTTCCTGGAGCAACAGGGGTTTGAAGTAGAAGAAGCCGATAGTTGCTCTGATGCGCAACATATTTTTCGGACGTCGCGGCCGGATATTGTGATCGCCGATTACATGCTGCCAGATGGCACGGCTCTGGACCTGATACCACGGCTAAAGGAGATCGATCCGGATATTCCTTTACTCGTTCTCACGGCGCATGGCTCTATCGACCTGGCTGTCAGAGCCATAAAAGAAGGCGCAGAACAGTTTCTGACCAAACCGCTTGAGTTACCTACATTGCAGGTTATTTTGCAGCGCCTCCTTTTAAAACAGCGGAATCACCACAAGCAGCTCGCCAGCAAGACACGCCAGGTAAGATCGGCGATGAATCCCTTCATAGGCACCAGTGCGCCAGTCCGAGCGTTGGCGGAACAGGCAAAAAGGATTCTCACCAGTGAGAGTCCTGTCTTAATCCTGGGGGAGACCGGGACGGGCAAAGGTGTACTCGCTCGCTGGTTACATGAGAACAGTCCGCGGGCTGAAGAGGCATTTGTTGATCTCAACTGCGCCGGCCTCTCGCGAGAGTTACTGGAGACTGAGCTGTTTGGTCATGAGAAAGGTGCCTTCACGAGTGCTACCGCCTCGAAACAGGGTCTCTTTGAAGTGGCCCATCGAGGAACAATCTTCCTCGACGAAGTAGGGGATGTTGACTTACAGATCCAGCCAAAGCTTTTGAAAGTGTTGGAAGAAAAACGGTTTCGAAGAGTTGGTGACGTAAGAGATCGCCAGGTCGACGTCAGACTAATCGCCGCGACCCACCAGGATATGGGCCAACTGGTCCGAGAAAAGCGCTTCCGCGACGATCTTTACTTTAGGATCAGTACGATCCCTTTATCGTTCCCCGCCTTACGCGAGCGCGTGGAAGATATTCCGACGATGGCCCAATACTTATTGGATAAGCTATCCGCAGATTTGGGCCGCGGCGAAATAATATTAGATGATGGTTGCATGAAGGCCCTTCAGGCATACTCATGGCCCGGCAACGTTCGAGAGTTGCGGAATGTAATCGAACGTGCGGTGCTCTTAAGTGGTCAAAAAACCATCAGTCTTAAAGATCTACATTTTGACGGCCATAGTAGTGTCGGTGCACCCTTCCTTGATTCACGCCTAACGCTCCTCGAACTGGAAAAACAGCATATCGAGCGAGTCCTCCAAGAAGAACAAGGTCGCGTAGAAAAAGCGGCCAAGAGACTGGGAATTCCTCGTAGTTCGCTATATCAAAAGATCAAGAAACACCAGATACAGACGTCCAGAGTCTAGACGTGAGTCTGAGAACTGGACTTTTGTTAGGTGTTAGAAAACGGTTTTCTTTAGTTTTCTGCCCAAAGAGTCATCTCGGGTTGTGGCCCATGTCTTGCTGCGAAAGGGCACGTGCCAACTCCAATATCTCTCCGATTTCTGGAGAGAAGTTTGGCTGAAACTCGATAGAGCCACGCACTTGCCCCGCAACGCTCTCCCGACGTTAAGGTCCCCGAAGTTAACTTTAAGGCTAAGGAAGGCTGTTTTCCATGAGTATTCTCAAGAAAGGTTGTCTTACCATCTTTGCGGTGGCCGTGATGCTGTTGAGCATTTCAGGTGTTAAGGCTGACCCGATATCGGTATGCACCGGTCCAGGCTGTTCTACTACTAATGTAACTGGAACAATCGTGGCCGGAAATGGTACCGTAACTATTACACTTAACAATAACCTCACTAATGACCAGGTAGTCAGCGTGATTCAAAATGTAAGCGCTGTGTATTTCCAGGTAGGTGGCTACAATCTTGGTGCTGTTTCTCTTTCGGGCAGCAACAGTACCCAGTCAACTACAATTGACAACTCCGGCAACGGGTCGCTTGGCGGTGCGGTTAATCCGACAGGCTGGGCTGCTGGTCACAGCGGATCAACGATTACAGCATGCGTGGTTTGCGCCTTTGGCATCAGTTCGCCAGCTGGCCCAGACCAGACAATAATCGGCGGAACCGGAAGCGGAGCTTATGCAAATGCCAACGGCAGTATTGCCGGGAACAACCCACATAATCCGTTCCTTGCAGGAACTGTAACTTTCACGCTGGTAGTACCAGGCGTGACTGTGGACTCGACGTTTAGCAATGTAGTGCTTCAATTCGGTACTGCGGCGACGCCACCGACAACGACGGAAGTGCCCGAACCGGCAAGTATGTTTTTGTTAGGAAGTGGTCTGGTAGGTGCGGCTGCCAGCATTCGACGCAGACGGCGCCAATAACGCCCTTTTCAATATTGCCGGTACTGGTCGTGCCCGGCCTGTACCGGCATATCTGACCTCTTTGTGAGGTAAACTTAGAGTGCGCATTAACAGCTTCTGATCTTTTCAATCATTTAAGGGAAGAACAAAGGAGTCAATAATGAGCAACCTCTTTAAGATGTCGTTCATGGCGCTGCTGATAACGAGTGTCATGGCGCTTGCGGCATCTACTACGAAAGCGGACACCGTCACTTTTACTACTACAGGAGTCTTTAGTGGTTTAAGTGCGGGCGGTACAGGAGCTGGAACCTCGACAGCCACTTTTGGATCTGGTGGCGATACCATCTCAATTAAATTTACTGGTTCAAGTCAAAGTATAGGGGTTCCACCCCAGAATGGTGCAGTCATCCTTGGTGTTTTTAATACCGCGTTGACCGGCGCTGGGGCAGAAAATGGAGCTGGTATTTTGACGCTAACAATCCACCAAACCAGTCCAACTGTAGGTGCCAATGATTTTAGCGGCACTCTGAGTGCTGGTTTCGTTTTTAGCGCCACTGATGGTGTGGGTGGTTCTGGGCAAGTGGTGTTCACCCCGGCGAGCATTACTATAGGCGCGGTGACTTACACACTATCTAACAGTGGAACAGTTACGCTGAGCATTCCACCAGATAACACTGGAACATTCAGCACCTTCGGGAATTCAGTGGAAGCTAAGGTCAGTGTTGCCAGCGTTCCGGAGCCGACTAGTATGCTGTTGCTTGGTTCTGGTTTGATTGGTTTGGCTGGAGCAGCGCGACGTAAGTTTAGAGGCAACTAACCCTGAATTGATTTGACTCGTCCTCGACAGAGTTGAACCAGTTGAAAGTATAACTATGCCACGGTTGTTATCGGCTGTGGCAGAGGAGATTCTAAACAAATGCAGCATCAACCAACCATTGTTCCCCTCGATGATCAGGGTAAGATTTATGCTCTCCAGGATGAAAAGGGGAATACGATTGGGACTGGCACTCGTGAGGTGTGCGAAGTTCTTTTGTACATCATCACGAAACCAACCTCGCCGGGTGTGTCAGGCAGGCTGAATTCTCCGGCTCCCCAACGACCCAACGTTCGGGCCGCGATTGGAATTTAAATCGGGGTCAGGCAGTTGGGGCCAGGACTAATCGCCGAGTCCTGACTGTCTGAACCTATCCGTTATCTACTGGAGAGAGAACGGTGGGTTGGTGGGTGGACAGGTTTAGGATTCAGGAGTCAGCAGTCGCTACAATTCGTTCGGCTGGTGCCGGAGAGCAAAACTCACAACGAAGGAATAGTAAACCCATCTTTTCAGTGCCTGTTGGAGAGTTGATAGGGGCGACACTACTGTGTTCTCACCGCTTCTTCCATGCAGTTCGCTTAAGTCCAACAATCAGGTTTATCGATACAGACTGGGAATGGGTGGGTGTTGTTTGTCTCAAATTGAAACTTGAATGTTGCTAGGTTGGAATAAGGAGAATACGCGCTTTAACAGGCACTGGTAATTATGTATCGCGACACAATACAGTTTAGTTCTGATATTGATTCATCGCAGGTGCTTTCTCCGAAGCACCGTAAATTCGGTGCATTAAGGAAAGTGTCCGGCCAGTTGAAAAAGATCTGGTCCGGCAAGGATCAGTCACTGTCGTCAGAAAGTGGCAGTCCTCGGATTCTGGTAGTTGACGATGAAGAATCGATCTGTTTCTCAATGAGCGAATATTTCTCTTTGCAAGGCTATAAGGTAGATACCGCAAATGAGATTGACGAGGCAGAAAAGTTAATCGAAGCAACTCCTTACAGAGTAGTCATCCAGGATTTACGTTTAACCACCGCTCGCACTCCGGAAGGACTGGAGATAATCAAGTTTATTCGGGACATTACTCCTCAAACTCGGGTAATAGTATTGACCGCATATGGGTCGCTTGAGATGGAAGAGGAAGCACGTCGTTGTGGCGCCGACGCTTTCCTGAGAAAGCCAAAGCCTCTTTCACAGGTGGCCCAGGTTGTGCAAGGCCTGCTCGAATCACCTCCAAAGCAACACGTAAAACCCGCCTGAAAATTAGAACGCCTCAGTGGAAGTCGTGTGATGAGGCTGCCGCCACTTTGAACGCCAAAGATCGAACACTTTGGGCCTTCACTGAAACCACATTATCTTGATTCTGCAAAGTGCCATCTATTAGTAGAAAAGGGTGATCAACAAGGGCCCTCCGATTTTGCTCGAAAATCTGTGGCGTCACAATAATATTGCTCACTCCTGTTTCGTCTTCCAAGGTCAAAAAAACAAATCCTTTAGCAGTTCCTGGTCGCTGTCTGACAATCACCCAGCCTGCAACACGTATAGGACTTCCGTTCTGTATCTTTGCTATATCAATTGCACGTTGCGCTCCCAATTTGTTTAGCTCTGCACGATGATAAGCGACTGGATGCTTCCCAATTGTTAACCCCGTGCCACGGAAGTCGGCATCTATTCTCTCGGGGATAGTCATGGGCAATAAGGGAGAGTGTTTATCTTTTTCGGTTAGCGCTTCATATAGTGCGCCTGGCGACCGCACAGCCTTTTCGACTTGCCATAACGCATCACGTCTATGAATAGACAGTTTAGGTGAATGCGATTGAATAAAATTCAAGGCCCCTACGGCACTGAGTTTTCTGAGCTCGTCTTTATGTAATTCTGGTACTCGATTTCGCAATTCATCAATACTGGTAAAAGCTTTAAGGGAACGTTCTCTCTCAATAGCCATTCCTGATTGTTGACTTAGACCTTTGACATATTTCAATCCCAAACGGAGAGACAGTTTAGAGTGGGGCGAACTTTCAGGGCCGGGCTCTTTCTCAATGGTGCAAAGCCAGTTAGAACAAGTAATGTCGATCGGCAAAATCTTGAGTCCATGTCGTTGCGCGTCTTTGATCAGAGTAAAAGGCTGGTAGAACCCCATGGGCTGATTATTGAGAATGGCGGCTGAGAATGCCGCTAGATAATTACATTTAAGATAGGCGCTTGCATAAGCAATCAGGGCAAAACTTGCAGCGTGTGATTCAGGAAATCCGTACAAAGCAAATGAGCTGATGGATTGCACAATTTCTTCCTGGGTCTTTCCGGAGATACCATTCTTTAACAGCCCCCGGCGTAATTTAATTTCGATCTCTTTCATGCGCGCTTCAGATCGTTTAAACCCAAATGCTCGTCGTAATTCTTCGGCCTCGCCTCCGGAAAAGCCGGCGCAGATCATGGCCATTTTTAGGAGCTGTTCCTGAAAGAGAGGCACTCCCAGAGTTCTCTTCAATACCGGCTCGAGCAATGGATGGGCATACCTTACAGTTTCTCTACCTTGTCTTCTTTTCAAATAGGGATGGACCATGTTGCCCACAATTGGACCCGGACGAATGATGGCGACCTGGACCACAATGTCATAGAACCTCTCCGGCCTCAGTCGTGGCAGGCACGACATTTGAGCACGACTTTCCACCTGGAACATTCCAATGGTGTCAGCCTTTTGTAGTGCGGCGTACACTGCCGGGTTGTCGGGAGGTAAATGAGCCAGATCTACTTCTTCGTGGTAAGAGTCGCGAATTAACTGGATAGAATCTTCAAGGACCGCCATCATTCCCAGGCCGAGTAAATCCACCTTAATGAGACCAAGATCCGCACAATCTTCCTTATCCCATTGAACGACTACGCGACCAGGCATTGCCGCGGGTTCAAGTGGCACCACGGCATCCAGTTGCCCCTGACAAATCACCATGCCTCCAGAGTGTTGTCCCAGGTGACGAGGTAAATCCTGGACCAGTTTATACAACTCAAAAAACTTCTTGATGCGCGGATTACGAAGATCCAATCCGGCTTCACGAAATTGTCGTTCAGTGGTGTCTTTGGGATCTTTCCACTCCCAGGTATGTACCAGACCAGCAAGACGTGAAAGAGTGTCATCGTCAAAATCCAGTGCCTTACCAACTTCTCGCGCAGCAGATCTACCCCGATAGGTAATAACATTTGCGGTCATGGCGGCGCCAAGTTTTCCGTAGCGTTCATAGACGTACTGAATTGCCTTTTCCCGCTGATCTCCGCTTGGCAAGTCGAGATCTATATCAGGCCACTCACCGCGTTCTTCAGAAAGAAAACGTTCAAACAACAAGCCCATTCCAATGGGGTCAACTGCAGTAATTCCGAGTGAATAGCAGACTGCGCTATTTGCCGCAGAACCACGACCCTGGACAAGAATTCCTTCCCGCCGGCAAAACTGAACAATGTCCCAGACGATTAAGAAATAGCCCTCAAGTCCCAGCTTCTCGATCAGTTTCAATTCCCGTTCGAGCTGATTGCGCGCCTGATCATATTCGGGAGCCCCATTCGAACCCGTATAACGTCGTCGCGCGCCTTCTTCAGTACGCTGTCTAAGAAACGACATCATGGTTTCACCTCCCGGAACAGGATATTTGGGAAATTCATATCCAAGATCTTCAAGAGTGAATTCCAGTCGTGAGGAGAGTTCAGCAGTATTAGAAATAGCTTCCGGCAGATCTGCAAAAATGGTTTGCATGATTGGCCCAGGTTTCAAATATCTTTCAGAATTCTCTGCCAGCAGACGACCGGCGGTTTCCAGTCGGACATGATTTCTTATGCAGGTAAAAACATCCGCTACTTCACGTCTCAGCTCTGTAGCGTATGAAACTCCATTAGTCGCCAGTAAGGGCAGTCGATTACGGCGGGCAAGCTCAACTATTATTTGATTCCGTGCCTCCTCGTCACGGTTGAAATGACGCTGGAGTTCCGCATAAAGATGGTCATGTCCAAAAAGCGTGGTCAGCCAGTCGATAGTTTTCTGAGCTCGAGGCGAGCCATCAGCGGGATTGCTATTCAAGGCGAGGGCTAGTGGTCCATCAAAACCGCCGGTTAAACAGATGAGTCCTTTGTGATGCGCTGCGAGTTCGTCCGCCGAAACCACACACTCGCCATTCTTTGAATGCTTGGGCACGCGTAGTTTCATCAAGGTAATCAAACGACAAAGGTTCTGATAGCCTTCGCGTGTTCGCACTAATAGTGGCAGGGAAAAAGTGGCGTCATTGACACGGGGATCTTTGACACTTATTTCCGCACCGATATGGGCTTTAATTCCGTTTCTTTTAGCGGACAGGTGAAAACGTGGTGCTCCGTAAAACCCATTGCGATCCAGTAACGCCATGGCCGGCATCTCAAAGGCAAGAGCAGTTGCAATTAGTTCTTCAGGAAGAGAAGATCCTTCTAAAAAACTAAAGGCCGAACGCGCATGTAATTCAATGTAAGAGTCCACCGTTATTACAAACCCTCAATCGTAATTTCCCTCAACAAACCAGGCGCCACTCAGCAACTCTCGGTAAATACGGTAAATACCCTGTATTTTTGAGGACTGATTTTTAGAACCAGTTTCAAGTGCAACATCCCACTCGTCACGTGCCCAGCGATCCGTTCGCCACCAATCACCCGTTGTTCTCCATGGCCCTGCCAGTTGCGCCACCTTTCCATAAACGCCCCGTTGTTTACCCCAGGCGCTGATTTGAGCCGGCCAGCCCCGCTCGGCCTGGACTACGGCCCGCAAAGGTGGTCTGAACATTCGGAAACCAACACGTCGTTGTTGATCCGTTGCCGGAATTTGCCGGTTATTTGGGGGCTTGCGGCGCCGGCGCGTATCTGCCTTAGTAGGTAAAACAAATCTTTTCATGATGAAGGCATCGGGGCGATGTGTATCTAACAAGGAAGGGGATCCGATATTGGTTTCGCCTACCAGTTTGGCCAACCGTGCCAGTGTTAGTTCTAATTTGTCCGGCGCTGGTGCAAGCGGGACAAACAATCCGTTTTGTATTACGCGCGGTTTGACCGGCTCACATGAAATTGTCAAACCCACAACTCCAGTTGGAGGTGGATGCATTTCGGTATCGAGTAACAGGAGTTTCAGAAACACTTTATGGTCCAATAAGGGATGTGGTAAGGACAATTTGCGTTGGTGATCAGACTTATTCTCGAGCGTCATAACTACCAACAGCTCATTGGTAGCGAGAGCATAACTGCTCAAGGTGGCGCAAAGTTGATTTAACAGGCGTGCGTAAATGAACGACAGGGGCTCGAGCTCGGTAATCGGGTGATCCAGTTCAACAGCATTACTAAAAATTGGAGCTGGTTGTTTTGATTTGAGATGCCGGCTGGTTTTTCCTGCGGCGAGGGCTTGAAGGTGGACGCCTTCCTGGCCCAACCGTTCTGAGACACCGGTGATTGGTAGTTCTGCAAAGGCTCCAAAGGTTTGTACTCCCCAAAGTTTAAGAGTCTCGAGGATTACTTCGGCTTGTTTAGCTTCTATATTAACGAGTGAATACTCGAGAGATTCAATAGGAAACTCACGGAGGCAGGTAAGTTCTTCACCTTCGGCAACAAAACTTACTCCCGGTAATTGAAGGGCGGCATGGATTGCAGTGTCAGGATTTCCCGCAATTGCAATGTTAACTTGTGATCCGAGGCCGCCCTCAGCTCGAGGTCTTTTTGCTCGAGTAGCGACTTCAGTTGCAAGACCATAAGGTGAGCCAAACATCAGTTCACAACCGGCCACATCAATGGTTACTGTGTGTTGTTTTGTATGCTCTACGACAGGAGAGAAGGCATATGCAAAATCGTCTAACTCTTCGTTGACGTCGGGACTATAAATACAGGCGAACATGGGTTTTCATTGGTCCGTAAAAGATTATTGGCCATTAATCGCATACGACTGGAAGCAACTTTCATTGAGTCCTGGAATTATCGGTCTGCGTCGTTCAATTTTTATCTCATTACCGCTAAATAGATTTGCATGAGTAACTCGCACGGAAGATTCTGTCTTCAGGTTAGAAGGGAACTTATAGACATTGTTTTGTCTACTGGTGGTTGACCAAGCTGCCGTTGCATTTAATTCGAGTGTCAGCAATGCGCATGAACGAGTGCAGGCTTCCTGAGAAATAACAATTATGGAAGTTGGCTTGTTCTCTACTGTTTTTCTAAAGCGATACCACCATGAAGAAATGATTCGTCGAGCATCTTTAGCGGCCACTTCTCCGATATCCAAAACCACAAGTCCAAAACCACCAGCATGTAATAGAAGATCGGTCGCCTTAAAAGCATGCTCGAGATTATTTGCACATCTGATCCAGAGCATGCGATCAAAATCAATCCCGGCGGTAGTTGCCATAGTTGGTGCAAAAACGTCATTCGTATCTATTAGCGCGCATACTTCAAGATTGGAGGTGGCCTGGGCCAACAATGAAAACATCAGGCTGGTGCGACCAGAAGAGACAGAGCCGGCAATTTCACTAATTGCGCCTCGTGGTACGCCTCCAGTTAATGCATCTACTTCCGGAATGCCGGTTGAGAGCATTGCAGGAGGAAGCTTTTCGTGAAGCCTGAAAGCGTCCCCAAATCTACCCGCAATCTCATTCTCCAGTTCGGTTTTGGAAATTGCTGTACGCATGATTCATTAAGCTGCAGCACTAGTGCTGCTTTATAATTGGTTAAAACTCAATAAGTTCTAACAAGGGGTCAAATGCCGGCAAAATCTTCCAAACGTGTTATCGGTTCCGCGGCCACACTAATTCCAAAAGCTTTATCTTTACCTTCACTCAAAACTGCGGCTGCCGATTGCCGCGCTTGCGATCTCTGGAAAAAGGGGACGCAAACAGTTTTTGGAGAAGGACGTCGTCAGGCAAAGCTCATGTTTATAGGCGAGCAACCAGGGAATGAAGAAGACTTGACCGGCAAACCGTTCGTTGGCACAGCAGGGAGATTATTTGACGAAGCGCTTGCAGAAGCAGGCATAGATCGTCGACAGGCCTACGTTACAAATGTTGTCAAACACTTCAAATGGGAGCCGCGTGGTAAACGACGAATCCACAAAAAACCTAATTCAATGGAGATCGCCGCCTGTCACCCCTGGCTCGAAGCGGAGGTTGCGCTTATTAAACCTGAGATCATCGTTGCTTTAGGCGCCACAGCAGCTCAAACTTTGCTGGGCTCTAAATTTCGCGTTACCAAACAACGAGGTGAATTTTTAGAATCAACTCTTGCTACTTATGTCATGGCTACAGTTCATCCTTCCTCTATTCTTCGTGCTCCTGATGATGAGACGCGACGTCTTGAATACCGGCGTTTTGTTGATGACTTGAAAAAGTTGTCACAAGTGATTTCAAAGGCCACTTCAAAGGCCATTTAATTTAATCGACAAACTCAATCACCACACCGCACCTTTAGCCCGGTGGAGTGGCTCATTACCGCGACTATTCGCAAAACGAATTCTTTCGCAAACGGTGAGGGGGGCAATTGATCACCGGGCTAAAGCTGTCGGTGTGTTTCTCCTTTCAGAAAATGCCTGATCTCCCACTTCGATTTTCGATCCAGACCCCCTAAAAAATAACTTGACGTGCCGCCTCATTTGTTCGAGAATGTTCGTCAGATTTTCGGTTGTCAACGAAAATTATTTAGAGTGTGAATTTGCTAGGGAAATTGGGAGAAAAGTGATGCCTGTAACGGCTAAACAGCGACGTGTTTTTGAATTTATTCGGCGTTATGTGGAGTCCAATCAAGAGCCGCCGACTATTGCAGAGATTGGTCGTCAATTTCAGATGAGTTCGTCAGCGAGTGTGCACTCAATTCTGTCGAATCTCGAACGAGAAGGTTTAATAAAAAGAATTCCTAATGTCAGCCGGGGAATACAAATCTTAGAGCAGCCGGAGAATGGGGAGAAAAATGAGATTCCTCTGTTGGGTATTGTGGCTGCGGGACTGCCAATTGAAGCGATTCTCAGTCACGACACAGTTGTTGTGCCCTCTGACATGCAGGGTAAGGGTCGCACGTTTGCTCTTCGTGTCCGCGGGGACTCCATGATCGACGAGAATATACAAGATGGCGATATCATCATCGTCTCATCGCAAAAGACTGCTGAGAATGGGCAGGTAGTGGTTGCTTTAATTGATGGTAATTACGCAACGGTGAAGAAGTTTTATCGCGAACCTGACTTCATCAGATTGGAAGCAGCTAATCCACAGTTCAAACCAATTTTTGTAAAGACTCCAGAGCGAA
>DATIBX010000328.1:0-3372 GCA_035457105.1 Pyrinomonadaceae bacterium | reverse complement strand
GTTGGTGGCAGCACCCCTGGCCAGACTGCCAGTGTGAATATGACGGCGGCGGTACGGCTCTCGGCGATAGTCCTATCATCGTTGACGTTGCAGGCAACGGTTTTGACCTTACAGATTCAGCCTCGGGCGTCAGTTTTGATCTGGATAACGACGGAGCACGCGAGACGACTGCATGGACAGCAGCAGGATCAGATGAAGCATTCCTAGTGCTTGATCGGAACGGCAACGGCACGATCGACGACGGCGGCGAATTGTTTGGCAATTTCAGTCCTCAACCAGCGCCGCCGGCGGGCGTCTTTCGCAACGGCTTTCTAGCTCTTGCAGAACACGATAAACCGCAAAATGGTGGGAATGGCGATGGCATCATTGACCAACACGATGCCATCTATTCATCACTGCGTCTGTGGCAAGACGCCAACCATAACGGCATTTCTGAGCCGTGGGAACTGCACTCGCTATCCGATCTGAATGTGGATTCAATATCGCTGGATTTCAAAGAATCGAGGCGAACAGATCAGTACGGCAATCAGTTCCGCTATCGAGCGAAGGTTAACGAGACTCGATGGGCATACGATGTGTTTTATGTAGCCCCGTGAGTTGCCAACAAACGCGCTGGCTGAGTCGCCCGCAGTCGCTGAGACTGCGGGCGATTTTGCCTACGGCGGTTTGAACTTGCAGGCTATGAGCGGCAAAATAACGCTCGCGTCTGGCGGAAGTATACAAGAGATCTTTGGGGTAAAATCACGAAAAGGATTTAACGGCGAAGCCGGTTGAAGAATGATCGACCAACAAACTACGGATGCGATAACTCAGAAGAAGCTAGAGGCTTTATGCGCGAAACACCTTCACATAAATACCCTTGACTGGCTACGCAAATGGAATCGCGGTGTGGATTTTGCAGCGATTGGCGTACCCGCCTTCTATTTTGTGTTTCGCTTTCTCGCCAAAGGTACAGAAGCCGGGCCTTACGTCGAGGTAGTGTGGGAAATTATGGCTGCTTCATTAATGCTTTTCGTCCTAGCTAAAATAGTCTTTCACTGGGAAGAAAGGGCAAAGCGACACAGCCAACTTTTGGGAGAGAATGTCTCTTTAGTACGACAGGCCGACAATCTCTTATCCACGACACGCGCCGACTTGTCCGAAGGCGTCCAACTTTTCTTCGCATTGGTTGAGAAAACCGACGTCGCCGATAATGAAGCGTTAGGTAGGCCCAAAGAAGAAGATCGAAAATTTGCTTACCGCGAGGGTTTGAAAGAATTAAAAGGAGTGTGTCCGAACTGTAAATCGTCGCCGTGGGACTACAGGCCCGGATCGTGTCAAGTATGTGGTAACACTCCAGCAGATCAACGACAAATAAAAGAGGAAGTCAAAAATGGCTGACAACATAACTAACCTGAAAAACTGGTTTGACCAACTAACACGTTCTGAGCAGGAACGAGTCTTGGAGTTCCTTTATGGGAACGCTCTGGTAAAAAGAACTGGTTACACCGGACCGCCTCCGGGATGGGCTACAAAAGGGCTATATTGCGGCGATGCGCCGTCGTCCACATCAGCCTGCCCGACCTGTGGCCGACCCTACTAGAACTAACTGAGGACCGATCATGCTTGAAAACATAATCTTCACGCTGGGAGGCGTTCTTTTCGGCGGGCTGATTACATGGTTTTACTACAAAAGGTCGGGTAATGAATTGGCAACGGAGGCTGCGCAACTACGGCGTCTTTTGACGATCATCCTGAACGCTATGGAGGACGCTGCATTCGTTAAATTGAATCGCTGTGAGTCCGGCGAGATAAAAGGTCGCGTTGTACCGTTGAGCGCAACCTTTGAAAGTGGAAGTCAGATGTTCGGTGAGTTGCAAGTCTTACAAGCTCAAAAGAATCAGCAGCAAAGAAGCGCTAGATCAACCTCGAATCGTCGCGCTCTGAGCGTTCTACGGTTTCGGAGACTGCTGGAAAAACTGTGCCAGTTTTGAAATGGTGATCTGAGGCGTCGCCATTTCAAGTCCCGCTTTATCAGTGCATATAGAACTGAATACCACACGATCATCAATAAGTTCTGCACGGCAATTCGCACATCTGTATAACAGAGCATTTGACAAACGAAAATTTAACCTTCTCAAATGGGTAGGCCGGAACGGCACGGCGCTAAAGATTTGAGCAAAAAACTCTATCAGAGGGAATTGCTCCGCTACCGTGGAAATCGTTAGCCTGCTTTCTGGATTTGCCATTGCCGTTGGATCATCCGTGCCACCTTCGCGAAGACTTATGAAGACAAACGAATTCTATAATGACGATGAATTTATTCTCGGCGAACACGAGTTGCTTTATGAATCTGTAATTAACCATTATGGACTGAACAAAGATGCATATCGTCATATCCGGGAGGGTTTCAGTCGCAGGCTTACGATGCTGGAATGTAGTCGGTTGTTCTTACGGGAACATACGGACCGTGAATCAGCAAACCCGCCCGACCCGTATTTGATTTCCGAAATGAATGTCCACTTGAACTCGTACTACACACATCTACGCGGCTGTTTGGACAATCTCGCGTGGGCGCTCAACTATCACTTCGCTCTTGTGACTGGAACCGAAACGGATGCGTCTACCCGAAGAAAGATAGACTTGTTTGGAAAACCTTTCTTAGCGGCGCTTGAAACTCAAAGGCCAAACTTGCGTGATTCCTTGCGTCAATACGAGAGTTGGGCTTCGGATCTCAAAGAACTTAGAGACCCCGTTGCGCACAGGGTGCCTTTGTCGGTAATCAGTGGTGTGCTTCCTGCCGAACGCCTTCCCGAGTTTGAGAATCTCTCTGCCCAAGCAGCATTGCCCGACAGTGAACGGAACGGCCGCTCACGATCTCATTTTATGAGGCAGGCTCATAACCTCGCGGAGTATGTTCCGTTGATGGTGCTGTCGAATGTTAGTGGTTTAGAGACGCGCGAAATCGCTGCACAGATTGGCAGCGATCACCGCCAGTTCCTGGCTATTGCTAAGCTCATCTTTGCTGATTTCCGTGAAGCTGCCAGCTAAATTTGACTCGAAACGACGGAGGCGTGTTTGGTATCGTGAGTGGGGTTGACCCCAAAAAACGTGTGGCCAATTTGTGGACAGAATTCGCAGCACAGCGCGGATACTGCCTGATAGCGAATGGGAAAGAACTGCAAAACCCTAGTAAACTCGTGGTGGCTGCAACTTGTGAAGTGGCAAAAACTTAGCTTTTTGCCAAACCGGTGATTATGAATCCCACGCTCTAACCATCTGAGCTACCCCGCCATGCCTTAATTATCAACTATTTACCACAACCCTCAAAGTGCCGGAAACCTCACTTGTGACGGTATTGTGACGGCGCTGATTTTTTAGCATGACTGCCTC
>DATIBX010000327.1:0-2485 GCA_035457105.1 Pyrinomonadaceae bacterium | reverse complement strand
AGAGAATCATGGGTATTTGAGAGACAAGTTACCAAATTCTTTTAGCAAGAGCGGTTGCGTGTAATTAGTTCACTGACACGAACTTAGGTGGAGTGCTGAGATCGAGTCCCCCGTCGGCTATTTCCCCGAAAAACACTCCAGTAGTGTTCCTTAGCCTAGCGGAAAAGAGATCGGCTGGCGCTGATTTGACCTTCTTTCGAGTCGGAGCGACCGGTCCCGTATTCTGAAAGAAACTGGCTCCGCAGTATAGAGGAGCAAATATATGAAGGCCAAGTGAGAAGAATCCTTGGATCAACGTTTGGCAGGATTTTGGCAGACTCCGCTAACGATTTAACCAACATATACAGCTTGAACGTGACTTCTCTAGCCGCTTTTGTTGATTTTATTGCCTTAGGCACAATTACGGCCTATAAGCGGCGCTCGTAAATACCTTGACACGGTAGGGGTCTGGGATTCAAATCCCCACGCGCCTACCACCTTTCAATAACTTAGGACTCCGACACCCATTCATCGCCGCTCCAAAACGCTCCATTCGAGCCTGAAAAACTCCTAATTGATCCATTCAAAACCACTCTTCGCCTGCCTCGGTTCACCGTTGCCTAATTCACGTCTGTTGAGATTTTCGGGAAAAATCATCTGCATGACACGTTGTTGCGCCGCGCTTATCTGCGTTTCGCGCCTGGGAGTAAATCTCAAGTGTGGACCGACTGCTCGCATGGCGCCAGTTCCTGTTATTACTTCACGTTTCCACCGTTCGAAACCAAAAGCGTCGATTAGGTGTGACGAAATGTGTGCCAACCAATGCGTTTGTCGATTCCTGCTCGAGCCGCCGCTGGTCTAATCATCCTCGTAAGTAACATCGCTGGCCAGTATGGATGCAGACCGTTCATATGCGGACTCGCAAAACACCCAATCGTTAGACTCTCGATATTTACTTTGTTTGTCGCAAATATGAAAGTTCAATAGCCACATAATTGGCGAACACTGAATCCACTCCCATGGGCACGCTTGGAAAACTGCTTACTCCTACTCACAGGAAGAAAGCCAAGCATGGAAGGTCTGAGGAGCTACTAGTTAGTATCCATTGGTGTCATTTATGGAAGAGCGCTCGAAGAAAAGTGAGGGAAGGGGAGAGACTAAAAGTTCAAATCAGTTGTCGGAGGGGGCTTCCCAGTATGTTCTAAGACATACGGGAAGACTGTTGACGAGTACGTCTCAAGAACTCTAGAATATGCAAGAATGTGCAGATGTGCATATCTGCACGGCCCAAAGCGTCAAGAAGATCCGCAAGGAATGCGGAAGGCGGAATGAGACAGCAACTGAGCGATTTCAAAGCTGACTTTTTCAAAGCCCTGGCTCACCCGTTAAGAATTTCAATTCTTGATGCCTTGCGGGAGGGCGAGCTGACCGTCAATGAGATCAGCCAGCGTTTTGATGTTGAGCCTGCAAACGCCTCACAACAACTTGCCGTATTGCGCAATAGAAATATTGTCGTCACGCGCAAAGATGGCGCGAATGTCTATTACTCTGTGAGCGACAAAAGCATATTCAAGTTGCTTGATGCTGCCAAAGAGATCTTCAACAACCACCTGGTCGGAGTGCGCAGCATGCTTGAGGAGATTCACGGGAGCCCGCCAAGCAAAGCGAGGCGCCGTCAGCCATCACAAAGATTTCGCTAGACACGATGCTTCAACTTATAGAAACCGTCCACCGAAGACAACAAACTATCTCCGGAGAGGGGAAGAAGTCGCCCAGTTTGTCCGTTACGAAGTCTCCGATTCACGGCTTAGGTTGTTTCGCAACAAGCCGTTTTCTCAAAGGCAACCGCATAGCCGAATACGCCGGCGAAAAGATTAGTCGCAAGGAGGCAATGCGGAGAATGAAAAGACCGTACGGCAAGCGCATCAGTGAGCTGGAGGCGGAATGGTACATCGACGGAAGTGTAGACGGAAACCAGACGCAGTATATAAACCACTCCTGCGATCCTAATGCCGACGCAGTCGTTATTGGCGGATCTTTATACATCTTCGCACTACGTGAGATAGAGCCGGGAAAAGAGATTACAGTCGACTATTTGAACTCCTTCGAACAGGATCAATCGGTCTGTCAATGTCTCACGGCTTCATGTCGTCGAAGAATTATTCAGAAGGCCGCATAAACGCCTGGACCCAACAACGAACCGCTTACGCTCCTCGCTTCCAAAAGACTGTGATATCGCTGAACAAAAAGTGGATTCCAAAATCAGTCTTGTGCTTGCAAGCCGGGTACACTCGACGTGACTTCAATTCGGACCTGATTGCGGGTCTGACTGTAGGGTTAGTTGCGCTCCCTTTGGCTATGGCGTTTGGGATCGCCTCGGGCGTCACGCCACAAGCGGGCCTCTACACCGCCGTCGTCGCTGGCTTTCTCATATCTGCTTTAGGCGGTTCGCGCCTTCAGATCGGTGGTCCAACCGGAGCGTTCGTAGTGATCGTGGCAGGAATAA
>DATIBX010000326.1:0-18322 GCA_035457105.1 Pyrinomonadaceae bacterium | reverse complement strand
TGGCCCCAGCTCTCAATGCGCTTCTGCATTTGCGCAACGCCAGCCCGCGTCTTAACCTTCAACCAATCCTTCGATCGTCCTGGGACGTAAAGGCTATCGGCGCGCTTCGCTACCATGCCCTCGAGTTGCTTTGCCTCCAGTGCAGCAAATAGGTCCAACCCTTTTTCGATGACATGGTCAGTGAACCGAAGCCGTCCGGTCATGCTCTTAGGTACTATCCGTTTGAGGTGGGCTTTGCGCTCAATCAAGGGCACATCGATCAGACTCTCACCGTTTAGAAACAAGAGGTCGAAAGCAAAGTAGATAATAAAGCAATCGCGTCTATGGTTTTGCAGTTGCTCAAAGCACGATGCTCCTAGTGTGCAGGAAGTGTGCAAAGCCTACTGAACGAAAGTGAACAACACCGCTCGAAACAGCGGGATTAGCACGAGTTTGCTTATCATTTTTAGACGAGAGTGAACGCGAGTGAACGCATCACAACAGGCTCTTTAAGACTGCAAAACCTTTATTCATCGGTTCGATTCCGATCGCCGCCTCCAAATAAGACCTCCCTCTCTCAACACTTTACTGTTACTCGGAGTATTGCTGACTTAGCTAATGACGGTAATACGGGTTCAGTTTAGGGTGTGACGGACTCTTTCTTCATTATCTGGTCGTAAACAAGTTGGTACGGGTCTGAGCGAATTCCGAGGTCACCGCGGAATGGGCGGTCCAAGGATAAGATCATGAAAATGACCAGGCCGATGAATGTTGCCAGCATTAGGACTTCGATTACGTGCAACCGTGCATCTTCAACTTTGAAAAAGAACGAGGCCCCGAGGCTGATGAATGCACCTATGACAATGACTGCCCACATGATACCTGGCAAACCAGTGCTGACTGCATCAAGTCGTTGGCGACGAGCTTGAATGAGCTGGTTGTATGCGCGAAGGGTTTCACCATGCAACAGTTTCTGTCCTTCGGTCACCGGTTCAAACTTGTCCAGCACCGACTGAAACTGACTCATATACTCGATTCCTGCTGCTGGGATCTGTCCTCGCTGCTGCATCGGCCATGCTTCCTGGATGATTTGAACCGTGTAATCGCGTAGTCGCTGCTGCAAATCCAGCCGTATGGGGTCAGGGTAGCTACTTACGTCTCGATAAAGTGCGTTAAGTGACGTGGCCTCTCCAGTAACAATCTTCGACGTGTCGGAATAGGTTTCGAAAACAGTCACGGCGATAAGCGCAACAGCCAGGCCATAAAACACCATCACTGACTGCAACATTGCGCCAGTGAACTCCGAATCCGTCCCCTCAATACGCAGACGCGGAAGCAGGCTGCGCCGCACGACTAGTAGCCCAACTACGGAGAAGAGGCACAGTGCTCCCACAATCCCCGGTCCAGCGATCCATAACGGCACATCGAAAATAGATTCTAACCTCATGCTCGCCCCTCTCAGTTTTGGCCGTCATTGGTTTGCAGCCAGATGATATTGCGCTGTAGTTCATCCAACTGTGTTTCTCGTGCCCGGTCCATCCGGATTAGTCCTTCAAGCATCAGCTGGCCCTTCAGGTTAACCTTGAAACCCTATTCAGCGGCGAGACAGTCTTTTCTCCGGAAGGTTTTGCGACATCATTATTATGGGAGCCTGCAGAGCCGCAGTCATCGATAGCAGCAGGTTCAAGAGGATATATGATACGGGGCCCATTGTGGATGCTGCGGCAATTTATGAAGAAAGCGTGACCGTCACGGTCAGATGTGTTGACAAGCTGTTCCACTCAGTTCGCAATTTGGAGGCTGGCGTAGTCGACTGTCTGCCCCCAGAACGAGACAGTGAGGCCTTCGACTTCCGGTCGAGCAAACCGGTAGGCCTGTTCATGAAACAGAGGCAGAACCAGTACTTCGCGGGCGATAATTTCTTCGATTTCGTGATACAGAGTGTGGCGAACGAGCGGAGAAGTTTCTGCTCGCCCTCGTTCAATCAGGCGATCTATTTCGGGACTTCCACAGAAACGACCGATGAAGCCTTCCCGGGAATGTAAGAGGTGCACGAAAGTATCCGCATCCGGGTAATCAGCAATCCACCGCGTCACTATTAAGTCGGCACTCGCCGCTTGTCGTATCTCGTCCAACTCCGTAATTGTTCTGTTCACCGGTTCTATCTTCAGATTGTGCTCTCGGAAAGCGCGTGACAACTCGTTGAAAAGCGGCGAGTACTCTCTAAAGTAGACGGGGTTGAGACCTGCTTTTATTTCAATTTCCCCTTGAGGACGGTCTGAAACCTCCGTAGCTAGATAACTAACCCGTGAATTCTGCCTGGCGTTGTGTCCGACGAGGCCGGGAGGGATAAGACCATGGGCCGGCAATGCTAACCTCCCGAGCGTCCGGCGTACGAGACCCGCTGTATCTACTGAAGCAACCAGTCTTTGGCGCAGTTGTTTATCAATGAAGGGACCTCGATGAATGTTGAAGGCCATATAGTAAGTGGACAGACGAGGAGTCTCGCGATAGCCAGCAACAAAATCAGGTTCGCGGCGGAGCGCTTCAACGTCAGCAGGGAAGAGATCAGAAGCTAGCGCGAATCGACCGGCGCGCAACCCTGCCGCAATGTCAGTAGGCGAAATTCCAAACTCGTAAATCAATCCGTCGCTCTTCGGATATCCCTTGCGCCAATAATTCTTGTTAGCCTCTAATTCGAGAAGGCGTCCAGCCTCCTGTTTAACGACTCGAAATGGTCCTGTTCCGACACATCCTTGTTGCCAGGTGGAACTGAACTGTTCACACGCTTCCGGAACAATAGATGTCGCGCTGAATGATAGGAGTGCAGGAAAGAACGATACCGGCTCGTCAAGTTCAATTGTGAACTCTTCGGCTGAATGAATGCGAAAACCAGCAAGATCACCAGCTTTACCACTCAATAAATCCTTCGCTCCACGAATCGACGAGTAAAACCATCGGCTTTCACTTTCACGGTGTTGTAATAGCCGCTCAAAGGAATAGCGCACGTCGCGAGCTGTGAGCCTGCGCCCATCGTGAAAACGCACATCATCCCGCAACCGGAAGTGATACTTCTTGCCTTCACCATCAACTCTGAAATCGGCCGCCAACCAGGGAACGATTCTCGTGCCGCCGACCGCGCGTACCAAAGTCTCAAAGACGCTTGAAACCACTTCTACTTGCTCGAGCGTGCTTGAAAAAGCCGGGTCAAGGGTATCGAGCACGCCAGCCGAGGGGACGTGAATGATCCCGCCGCTTGTTCTCGGAACTTCAGTGGCTTGCGGAGTCGTTTCTACTTTACCCAACTCCGAATAGTTCACATGTGGTGGAGTGCTACGCAGTTTAAGCCCGCGTATTTTGGGACTCGCAATCCGATAATCAATGTCATGAAAGAGGGGAATCAGTGCCCCGGCTTCATTAAGCAGGTTTTCAAACTTCCGGTAATGAGCTTCTCGTGCACGCGCGCGGCTTTCGGCACGCGCGTCTTCAAGGATGCGATCCGCTTCAACTGAGGAGAAGTAACCGCGCAAGATACCCGCGCGCGAATGAAAGAGATAGTGCGAGAAATTATCGGGATCATCGTAGTCAGGACTCCATCTACCAATGAACAGATCGAGCCCCGATGCATGCTGGAAGGACTCCAGATAAGCAGCCATATCGTTGGTCTCAATGACCACCTCAACGCCCAGTTCCGACCACAGTGAAAAGAGCGCGGTGAGTAACGCCGCATACCTATCTCGCAGAATGGGATGTATTGACGCCTTAAGCTGGACCGGCACCGTGACACCCGACGTCCGCAACATCTCTGCCGCTTCATCACGCGTGAGTAGGTCGCGACGCTTCCCCGGATCATGACCGAGCATCCCGGGTGGAATCAGGCACGCGGCCGGCTGCGCAAAGCGCCCAAGCGTTTGCCAAACCAGTTCGTGTGTTCGCACGATACCCGTGAGCGCCCGACGTAACGCAGGGTTCTGTGAGGCCGTCCCATCGATATTATTGAAAAGCGCGAAGTAGGTGTTCTTCTTTGGAGTTTCGATCAGCCCGCGACGAAAACGTGGATCACGTAAGACTTCTTCCAAGTCTTTAGGAAGAAGATCGCGTGCAAGGTCGTACTCGCCGGACCGTAACCCTGCCGCAATGTTAGTTGCACTCAAGCCAGGTCGAAACTCGACGGCATCGAGTCGCGGAGGGTTGCCTTTCCAGTAATCGGCGTTTCGTTGCAGGACTATGCGTTCACTAGTGTGGGTCGCAATCTGAAAAGGTCCCGTTCCATAAACCCGCGTGTTATCCTCCTCCCCATTGTCACACGCTCGCGCAATCCCGGTATGCGTGTCGGTAAGCAGCGCCGGATAGATCGACAGCGGCTCAAGAAGTTTGATCTCCAATCGATTTTCAGAATGAACAACGATGCCCGAAAGGTCTTCAGACAGCCTCTCGACGAAGTCTGAGATTCCGCTAATCGCAGCGAGGGCTGGTGGCAATTCCGCGCTTGGCTGGCGAATTGCGCGCTCAAAGGATTTTTTAACGTCCTCGGCTTTGAGTGGATGACCGTCCTGAAAGCGGATTCCACCACGCAGCGTCAGCAAAACCGATCTGCCTTTCTCGTTCATTTCCCATTTTTCGCATAGGTTCGGGATCAGGTTGCCTTCTTGATCAGTGGCAACAAGGGGCTCGAACACATTAGTGAGGATTTCCCCTTCTTCAACTAACTCAAGCAGAACAGGCTCTAAAGTATTCACAGGATTAGCTAACGCAACGACGAGTGTGCCACCCTGCGGAATCTCTTCTAGAAATTCATGATTGTCCGCCTCTGGACCTAGATGCGCTGCCTCATCTGCATAGTCATTTGCCTTTTTATACTCACCAAGTAGATTGGCCAGAGTTGCCGCGAGCGATAGCAGGTGCCTCAGATTCTCGGTATCACCGGCCGCTCGTGCTGCCGTCATCCCCCGTTCGACCCATCGCCGAGTCTCCTCAGTACGCCGACCCTGCCAAGCGATCTCGGCTGCGAGCAGTAGTGCGGATACGGCGAGAGCCGAGTGCTTTTCACGCTCGAATACTCTATTTGCCGCCTCGACCTCGCGTAGTGCGCCATCGATGTCTCCGGTCATGCGGTACGACTGGGCCAGAAGCATTCTTGCCTCACCCTCGCGCCAACGGTCGCCTTCCCATTCTTCGTCGAGAAATTCAAGTGAGGTTTTCACAGCGCGAGTGGCTTCCTCAGGGCTAAACGCCTCGAGCGATGCGCGCGCCAATCGCAGCGCGTACTCGACCGTCTTTTCACCAACGTCAGCTTGAGAGTAATGATAGACAAGCTGCGAATAGACGCGTTCCAGCCGACCTTCATGACGCTTCTCGATATGCTCGGCATACTTTCGATGGAGCGTTCTTCGCCGGCGCCGTGAAAGTTCTGCGTAAAGGACCTCGCGGACTACGCCGCTTGAGAACGTCAGACGATCGCCACGCGACTCGCGCTCTTCCTCGATCAAGCCGTCAAGAATCAGCCGATCTATCGCATCCTCGACATCGCCCTTGCCATCCATCAACATTTCGAGATCGCGGTAGTCGAAGGTCTTCCCCATTACTGATGCGACGGAAAGCACGTCACGCAGATCTTCCGGGAGACGTTCGATGCGCCGTTCAACTACCTGCTGGATCGTTGCTGGCAGTGAGTCCGTTGCCAGTCCAGTTTCACCAGTAAGATTCCAGGCGCCGGTATCGTCTTTGGCGATCCCACCGGAGTCCAGCAAAGACCGCACCATCTCTTTGGTGAAAAATGGGTTTCCCTCTGTCCCATCGTAGAGTTTTTCAACCAGCGAGTCAGACACCTCTGGCCCACCGACAAGTGTCTGCAAATATATCCGGTGTTCCGATGGTGAAAACGGTCCCAGCGTTATTAGTGAGAAGTGCCGGTCCCCACGAAAGCTGTCGAGCATCTGCGAGAGCGGGTGGTGTTTATCAACCTCGGTCGAGCGGTAAGTGCCGATGATTAGTGTGGGCGTTGGACCGAGACGTCTGACGATGTAGGGTAACGCCTCAATGGAGACTTCTCCGCCGTGCAACGCCTCTAGCAAGAGCACAAGCGGGCGGCCACCGCCGATGCGAGTCAGGGTGCGCGCGAGCAACTCAAAAATTTCCGTGCGGTTCTCGAGGGCGTGCTTCTCGCCGGACTGTCCCAGGGTTACGTTACCCGTTATAGCCTCACGAATCTCATCGATCTCTTTTAACATCGGAAACAGGGCTACTAGATCTCCCGCCAGATCTGAAAGATCAGTAACTCCCGAAGACGAGTCGCCGGTTTCTCTTAAGCGAAAATATTCCTGAATCGCTTCACAAAAACCCTGATAGGGAAAAGACCGATCCTGTTCGACGAAACGTCCGTGAAGCAAACGTATCTTGCGGGCCTTTGCCAGGCCCTCGATCTCGTCGAGGAGGCGTGTCTTACCAATACCGGGTTCGCCTGCTACGACTGTGAACTGGCACTCGCCAGCAACAGCGGCGTTGAGCTGTTGCTGCAATTGGGCTAACTCCTTTGTTCTACCGACAAAGGTGGGTAAGGCAGCACGGGGCACCTTGAGAGTCCGCGTCAGCACCAATGTGAGCGAACGATCACCGTCCCGTAACTTCTCCCGATACCTTTTTAGTGCAGTGGCGACTTCGCTGGCACGTTGAGGTCGTTTGGCAGGGTCTTTCGCGAGACAAGCAAGGATGAGTTGCTGAAGCTCCTCGTCGATCGACGCGCCCATGGCCCGAGGTGGTTGCGGAAACTCGTTAACTATTCGATACAGGATTGATTGTATATCACCAGAGAAGGGGGGCTGGCCTACAACGCACTCGTAAAGTACTACGCCAAGCGAATAGATGTCCGAGCGACTGTCGACACTCTTTGCTGCCACTTGTTCAGGGCTCAAATAAGCAGGTGTACCAACTATCGTCCCAGTTTTTGTGATCCTTTCTTCAGTGGCAATGCGCGCAACACCGAAGTCCATGACGCGAACACGCAGACCGTCGTCGTCACGAAGGACCATAATGTTTTCGGGTTTGATATCGCGATGGACCACTCCCTTTGTCTGATCCTCGCCACGCGGTACGTGGCTGTAATCAAGCGCCTCGGCTACCCGAATCCCGATGTCGATCACATCACCGAGCGATAAAGTGCTTTCTCGGAGCAGAGAGCTTAACGTCATACCCTTCACGATGGGCATAACGAAGAAAAGTGAGCCCTCGTCGTAACCGAAGTCATAGATGGACACAATGGCAGGATGATCCATCTGCGCAACTAGTTTGGCTTCGTGCTGAAAGCGCTGCTCCGTATCGGGGTTGAGCATGGTGGGAGGGATTAGCTTGACAGCAACTTCGCGGTCCAGCAACGGATCACGCGCGCGGTAAACCACACCCATACCGCCACGACCCAATTCGCCGGTTATCTCGTATCGATTAGATAGTTTTTTTCCGATCACGCTCAGTATCTGGGCTAGCGCGTCAAAGTCGAAAGGAGTGCGCTGATTGTAACGGCAAGTGTTTGGATTAACAAGAAATCGGGTGAATAGAGACACGACAAGAAGACGAGGGTGTCGTCGGATTCAACGCGATTACATTGGGAACACTCTTTCATCTTCTGAATTGTCTCTCTGTTTCGCGAGCTCTTAGAGCACGAATTCTTCAACAAAACTTAAAGATTCAATACTCGACCGAACGACATAATAAAGTATTTTTTAGTCTACGAATCAGGGGGTCGCATGTTCGAATCATGCCGGGTGCACCACTTTTTATAGAGACATTTTATTTAATAGCTCGCAAAGGATGTCAAATCCTTTTAGCGTTACCTCTAAGACACTCCTGAGCTCCGAGAACTGTCATTCCGAGTTCTCACTTACTTTGACGCGACAGGCCATGAGACTGACTGGATGAAGTCTCGTCACGCTCGCTCATGTCACCGTTTCAAGACTGCGGTCCAATTCCAAACTAGATCGATAGGAATAGAGGTTGTTTCACCGACTGGTGCGGCTACGATAAACTTTTGCCCATCTGCCGTGACTCCGTATTGCGATTGGGGAGTATTGAAGCTGGGAATGCGTACGTCGAACAAAGCCTTGGGCACTCCCCGCTCGAAGGTTGCGCCTTCTCCTTTGATCTCCACCGCCATCATCTTCTTGTCCGACGAGACATAGAACAGCTCCTTCCCATCGTGTCTCCATGCGGGAAAATAACCGCCATTGGTGGATACTTGCCATTTGCCTCCTATGGTGGGAAAGGTCTGCACGTAGATCTCATTTACACCGGATTCATCTGAGATGTATGCGATCCATCTTCCATCTGGTGAGAAGCGGGCCAAACGTTCATTAGATTCAGTCTTTAACCAAGGACTAGGCTTTTGATCTCCAAAGAGCGGCAAAACCCATAAATCAATTTTTGTCTTGGGATCGTTAACCGTGAATAGAATGTATTTTCCATCGGCAGACCAGTCCATGGGAATCTTGTTTGTATCCGTTTTGAGTAGCAGCTCTTCCTTACCTGCGCCGGTAGCATTCTTCTGATAAAGGTTACGCGGTCCGTCACGGTCTGATGAAAAAACGATACGACTTCCGTCTGGCGACCACACAGGAAATAAGTCCGTTCCCGGATCAAACGTAAAACGCGTTAAGTTACCGTTGAGATCTATGAGTGAAATGTCACGATTACCTTGTGAGTCCGGTCCGTCGACTGCAATTCGTTTTCCGTCAGGCGATAGTAAGGGACGAATGTAGTTACTTGGCGGGCCAATCAAACCGACCTCTTTGCCGTTTCGATCAATCCAGGTGAGTTGTGTTTTTCCAGCGCCCCCAGTGCTGAAAACCAGCACACCTGTCTGTGACACCGAGAAGTAGGTCTGAAGTGTTGTTGCTTCAAATCCAACTTGTTCGGCTACTGGAACTGGCTCGCCGCTGAGTTGGAGCTTTTGAGCGTCAAAGGGTTGGGCCACCAGTGTAGTCTCTCGCCGGAACAAGACATAACCCGGCTCAGCATACTCAGCAATAGATTCACGCGCATCCACTAAACGCCGGCTTTCTTTTGCATCAATAGAGCCAAGGTAAATTCCCTGACTTTGTGGACCGCCAAAAACGGAATAGATGAAATGACGTCCATCCGGTAAAAAATGAGGCCAACGGTGAGAAGCCTCCTGTCGTGAAGTACTGAGCGTTGTCAATGGGGTTGCCTCGCCACCCTCCGCTGACACGCGGTAGAGCGGGTCGTTAGGAGTGGGTTCAAAAATGATCACTCCATCACTATTCCAGGAACCGCCGCGAGGAACAGCAGCGGTGCATAATGTCCTTACCGGCCCGCCTGTGGCTTCAATCCTTTTAAGTTTGCCTCCCGCAAAGAATCCAATGTGGTGACTATCCGGCGACCAGAATGGGAAAGCGGCCTCTTCGGTTCCGGAGAGAGGTTGCGCAGTAAAAGCGTCAAGTGAGCGAACCCACAAGAGAGTCTTCCCTGAGGTCTCCGAGGCCACAAAGGCAAGGCGAAGTCCGTCAGGCGAAATAGCAAACGAGCCGAAACTAGTCTTGTCTGGTGGATTAATAACCGCACGTAGAATTCGCGTGTCAGTTGGCGAACGACGAAACGATGAGACACCGTGAACAATGGCCAGAGCAATCGCGGTAATCACCGCAATGAGAGCAACAGATACGAGGATCAGCTCGCGTGTTCTCCAAGGCGGTGGAGCGATAGCATTTACTCTCATTGTCTGAGTTGAGTTCGAACTTGAACCGGAGAGAGCTTCGAGCGCAAATGCAAGGTCACTAGCTGAATGAAACCGGGATTCCGGGTTCTTCTCGAGACAGTGATTCACTAATCGCTCCAGGGCTGGTGATATGCTCTTATTTGTGTCCGTCAACTCGGGCGGATCTTCTTTAAGGATCGCGCTCATCGTGTCGGCCGCCGATTCACCGTGAAACGCCCGTCGTCCTGAAAGCATCTCGTAAAGAATGCAGCCAAACGAAAAGATGTCGGAACGTTGATCGACAGCGCGACCCTTCACTTGTTCAGGTGACATGTAGCCAACTGTTCCCATTACCACACCCGGATCGGTGTCGACGCGCCGTGTTGGAACATCCGTTTGTGACTGATTGCCGTCGAGTTGCGTGAGCTTAGCGAGACCAAAGTCGAGAATCTTCACTCGTCCATCATTGATAATGAAGACGTTGTCGGGCTTGAGATCGCGATGAATGATTCCCTTCTCGTGTGCTGCTGCAAGCCCGTTCGCGATCTGCAATGCGTAATCGATGGCGCGCCGTTGACCCAAAGCAATACCACCCATTCGCTTTCGGAGCGTCTCGCCTTCCAGCAACTCTGAAACAACATAGGGCGAACCATCATGTTTTCCGACATCGTAGATCGAGAGGACGTTTGGATGGTTGAGTGCGGACGCCGCACAAGCTTCCTGCTCAAATCTCTGCAGTCGATCAGTGTCAATGGAGTACGTAGATGGAAGAACCTTGATAGCTACATCGCGACCGAGTTGCGTGTCGCGGGCACGATAAACCTCGCCCATACCTCCAGCACCAAGTGGTGACCGGATTTCGTATCGGGCGATTCGTATGCCCGCCTCGAGCTTCATTGGTGAAGTCCTGTGCCTTTGAGTGTTCAAACGCCGCAGGAAATTCCTCATGCGGCAAGATATGGCGTGGCGAATTGTATCCGACTGTTCTACATGAGGCTAGATTCCGATTTAACCTAACTGTAACCCAGACGGAGGTATGGACGTGCGTCAAGAGTGAAGTGTCGTTTTAGATGGAAGGCGACGTAGCTTAACCTAGAAGGGAGTTTAGTCCTTTGCTTACACCGCACCGCGCGCATCGCACGTCAGGTACTTCGGTGTCGAAATCGGTGAATGGTCCTAGAAAATTTCGTAACGGCCGAGCTTCGTGCCGGAAGGAATCGTCACTTAAAGCGCCTCATTCTAGTCTTGGGAACGCCTCAAGAACTGGAAAGAAACATGGTTCAAAAATCGCTGAGGTACGACGTGCTCTGAGTTAAACCAGTGGGTTTGAGCGTAGGCGGCGACGGGGCGACCACGGAGGGCCGCCCCGTCGCATCGCGGTTTGTGCTTGGTTCCTCGTTTTAGGGAATTGTTGTTCCTTGCGTCGCCAACACACGCCACCGACCATCCCGCTTGATAAAGACATCGGTGAATCGGGCTCGGCGATCAAACGCTGCGCCCTTCTCGTCTTTACCTTTCACGTGATTGATTCCAGTAACCACACCAGTGTTTCCTTCGATCCGCACGGTCAACTCAGATAGCTCTAATGAGTCAGCCGCAGATTTGTCAGTCTTCATCGAGGCCAGTACGTCGGATTTCCGTTGCAAGGCACCCGTGCGGCTGCTGATATCAGTAACATCATCGTCGTAGTTTCGCTCAAACCATGATGAATCGTGGTTTTTGTCAGCGTCATTCCATTCGCGCTCCATGTAAAGCAGTTGGCCCGCGTCGTCCAGTGGACCACCAGCATCACTCACTACCCTCCAATCATTTCCGCGCTTCTCAAGGAAGTGAACGCTGCGCGAGTAAAACGTCTCATCAGCACCATTGACTCGTGCGGTAATAACATTTCGATGAGTTATGGTGGCCGTGTTCGCACTGCATGTGATGATGTAATAATCGTGAGCTATGCGATCGGGACTCGGATTGGCCTTGTTTCGCTCCGCGTTTCTGAGAGCGTTTTCGATGGCCCTGGTCTTACTTACCGTGCCGGTGGGAGACATGTTCATGTAGTCATCGGCATAGACGTTTTGCAGAAAAGCCTGGTCGCCCTTCTCACTCGCACCACCCCAGGCCCTGTCGAACGCCTCAAGTTTTTGTTTGTCAGTGTCGCTACATTGAGCAACGGCAACGAAAGGTATAACCAGAAGAATAAACGTTACTATTAGGATTTGTCTCATGGGGACTCCTACCCGTGCGAGGAACAAAAGACTCACAGCTAAGGACGGGGAAACTCGCGCTGTAAAGTCTGTACTCTAAATCGAAAGAATGGACTGTAAAATCTAATTGTGGACTGCAGTTGCTTCCAACACTCGATTGCTTGGGTACATCGACAGGAATTGAAATCTGGGCTTCCGGGACAAACTCTCTGCCGAGGTCCAATTTATGGGGGCTGACACTATTTGCAAATTGAAAGTATGTCAATCTAAAAAGAGGGAATCACCCTGGAGCAGCAACGCCCTCTTGTTTGCCGATATGAGCCGTTGTGTCCTCCTATAACGATGGCGAGCGTGCGGTAGGTACCACCGTAAAGTTGTTCGTGCGGGACGTCTGTGGGAAGAATGACTCATCGGTTAGATGACACGGTGTGCATCGCGTACACCTTGCACGCACCTTCAAACACATTCACAATTGCACCATCGGCGAGTATCTGCGCGATTTACGACTTGAGTTTGCCCAACGAGAACTTGCCAACAGTGATGCATCCCTGGCGGACATCGCTCTCTTGCGTCAGGTTCCTTGTTAAGCATGATATTTGGACTTGTGTCTCTGCGCCGTCGCGTATAGACGGAGACTGAAGCTCGCGAATTCTTGATTTGCATGCCGATTGTCTTTCGGAAGCGAATAATCGGAATTGCAGGCCCGCCTCCCTGGATCTCATTTCAAGTGAATCAATGAGTATCCACGAATTGAGAACAAGATGGCGTAATGTGCGGGATCTCCCAACCTCGGAGGTAATCAGTGATTAGACGAGTTGTTAGTTTAACACTGTCTGTGTCGATGCTATTGACGCTCCTGACGATGAATTCTCTCGCCCACAGGAATTCGCTTGCCCAGCGTACCTCTGTGGTGCGCACAAATGTCCACCAGATTATTCGCAATCTCGAAACCGACACTGACACCTTCAAGAGCTCTCTAGATCGCGCGCTGGATCACAGCCCACTCGACGGGACGCGCTCAGAGGATGAGATCAACGAATATGTCAAGCAGTTCGAACACGCCACGGATAAATTGAAGGATAAGGCGGAGGATCAAAAATACGCGCCGAGCCTGGCCCGCGAAGTCTTAGTCCGCGGACGATCGATCAATAGCTTCATGCGGAAACATCAACTGGGCCAAGATGCTAACAACGATTGGGCCAAAGTGAGAGACGATCTGACCCTGTTAGCGCACGGCTACAGAATCAACTGGCACTGGTAAAACGGACGTCTGAGTTTACCTATCAAAAGCAGATTGATTGAGTTGGCCACCCTGGTTGATCCTTTCAGATCTCCTAACTTCTCCGCGTTTCTGTCAACAATGGACTTGGTCGCAAGCTATTATTTGATTTGGGTTTAGTAATGTTCTCTTTAGTCTCTCTGGACCGAACGTATCTCGGCTCGCTCTAATAATCAACACCAAACTGACACCGCGAACCTAGACGAGTGGGATTGACGAAGTCGTTTTGTCGAGATTTGTCGAGGGCTCATATCCATTTTCTCATTTGATATGTCACACTAGCACTTCTCTAAGACCGCGACCTACAGTTTTTGTTATTAGTTGCTTGATGTTTCTCTGGTCAAAAACACAAAAGGCCAGGCATCAAAGCTGGCCTCTCGGTTTTTCGCGGTGCGCAGTTCTTTGCGTTAGACAGCCTTGCGCCGCTTGAGCACTTTGACCGCGATTCCTACCAGTCCGGTGCCGAGCAAAAGCAATGTTGTCGGCTCGGGTACGGGAGCTGGTCCGTCTATACCCTAGGACCCAACAAACCCAACAGACACATGTTCCCCCTATTTGATCGGTAATGTATTCGAGATCTGATTAGAAAACGCGCTCATTAACAAGATTGCGCGGCATGGGGTCAGTTAGAGACTTGGCTTGCTTAGCCTCCTGAGTTGAGATTTTGAGGTCGCGAAACGGCTTATTACACAGCTTTGGGGTAGGATGGTGTAGTGGAAAAACGACCGGTGAAACCAATGTACCAAAGTAGCGAACTCGATTTGAATACAGAAAGCGGAGGTTACTTATGACGCTCAATATTACAGACCAGGAAAGAGTGTTATTGCTAGAACTGCTGAAGTCGAAGCACACAGCAATGTTGCATGAATTGAATCATACCGATGCACGAGACTACAGAGTCTATCTCAGGTCCAGGATCGAATTACTAGAAGCGTTAAACTCTAAAGTGGAGGCATTGCCTTCTGGCGAGGCAGTAAACACAATGTAAGCACAGTTCGTCTTTTACAGCGAGTGCGAGACCGTTCCAAAATCAGAGAAAAGGTGTGCGGAAAGTGCAAATCCCTCTGAATGTAACTAAACAGACCTAATCAAATAAATACTCACAATCATACAATTCGCCGATAGAACCAGACAGAGGGACAGGATCGAACGCGCTAAGACAGGCTCTTTAAGACTGCAAACCTTTATTCATCGGTTCGATTCCGATCGCCGCCTCCAATCAGATTTAAGCGACCAATACAACCAATCGATAGTGTGCGGGATCTGGTTAAGAAGGCCTGCTAAACAGCCTCACTGAAACAAAAGGGATCAATGAAGGTCTGGCGTCGGATTAGTTTAGAACAGCAGTTTCCCTAGTAAACTCAAGATTGTCTGTCAGGTATGACATTTGTATATCTCTCTATTAAATGGAAGGGGGGCGAGCGGAAAATGCCTGAGCAATGGAGGGTCTACGCGTTTGCGACTTTGGTGGTTGGGCCTGGCAGCGACGATCAAGCAGAAGACTCAGCGTGGCATCAAACACCTGGAATTACCTTCGCCAGATCCAAACGTGAAGCCGTCAGTAAAGCGTTTCGGAGAGCGCAGCGTGAGTATCCAGAATCCGAGGGTTATTCAGACCATCGCGCAGTCGTACAAGAGGTAACACACGATTTTCTCGACCTCGCGAATAGACTTTCGCCGTTACCGAAAAAGGATCCGCGTCGCGGTGAACAAGCTGCGATGGGTGAGGAAATTGAAGCCGAAGGAGAGATAACTGTCGAGGTAGGTTTCTAGTGCATCATGGAGATGCGTTGAAGAAGATCAACGCCGAGGCGCTGAGGCGCAGAGGTAGCGTAGAGTCAGACTCACAGTCGGAAAGGGTCGCAGTGCGGCCATCAAGACGCTCCAGAGAATCCGCAGTCAGGAAGTGTGACAGAGCGGACCACCTCAAGACTCACCAGAATCCCGCAGTCAGGAAGGGTGGCAGAGCGGACCATATCAAGACTCTGCCAACTCGGACCTAGCGGCGCCCCCGCTCCACGGATTCTCAGGCGCTAAAGAAAAGATAGCCGATTGGTATTCCCGCCACGCAAGTTCCTGCCGCGACGAGAATTCTCAGTTTCCGCTTTAACATTGCGCGTAGGAGGAGAATCATTCCGAGGATTAACAATGCATAGCTACCGTCGTAGGCCAGATGCAGGAGTCGATGATTGAACCGCTGGATGCCTCTGAAATATTCGTCACCCATGCCTATCAGGAAAATCAGTGTCGGTAACGAAGCCAGCAGGCAGTACGCCGCTTCGACCCGGTATCGAAACGTGAGAACACCAAACGCGATTACGGTCAGCAAACAGGTTGGCAGCAGGTGATACATTCTCTTCGCACTGAGTCCGTTTCCTCACACGCCCACCGTCAGTTCACGGTTCGTTTATTTAGTCGGAAGTTAGTTTTTCTTAAACCGCTTGAATTCGTCTGGGAGGTCTATTACGAACTTCTCACACAAGCTGGCGACGTCTTGGAAGTCTTTTTCTTTCAACTCATAACCACTATGAAACTTAATGGCCCACTCGGGTGAGATGCATCTGACCCTCTGACCCTGAATGCTCCCCTCGCCGGTAAGTGCAGCTGCCGGGTACATCTCACCATTTTCTGCTGGCCCATAAATCCCATTCCCTTGCGCATCTAACACAATCACATGCACATCAATTTCATGACCTCTCTCGTCGCCCAACACAAAGTTATGCGGCCTTGCGATTTCTAATCTAATCTCTTTGTATCCCTGACTGTCTAACAACTGGCGCAACGTCCGACTATCTTTCTCCTGAATCGCTATATCAAGGTCTTTATGGTCTCGGGTTTGACTCTCGAGCAATGCATCAATGCCCCAACCGCCATCAATCCAAATCTTCACTCCGATTTTCTCGAGCGCACCGTACAACCCCAGAACCACAGACGCCTGCATCGCTGGTCCTGACTTGTTTTCTTCACTCTTCGAGTTGTTTGACAAAAGCATGGAGGCCTTGATCCGTACGAGGTTCAGCTTATTTCGTTAGCGAACGCGAGTAGCTAAGTCTGTTACCATTTCGACGAGCTACACTAGACGATGTCATCCCAAGTGTAAGGCAACATAGTGCACGGCGGCGATTGGTGCAGTAGAATCCAGTCTGCTCCACAATTTCAGCGCGAAAAAAAGCGGTAGCAAGAACCAACGTCTTTCTGGTCGCTGTGATACTTGTTGAGTTTACTCACGCCCAATACAGGAGACGCATTTATGAAAACGACATCTTTCAGAGCGCTGCTGACCATCTCGTTACTCGTGGCCACAGCTTTGTCAGTCCAAGCCCAGACTGCCGATGTGGTAACTATTGCCAACGGCAAGATCGAGGGCACCGGCCGTCAGAGTTCAGGGGTGCGAATGTTTCAAGGCATTCCGTTCGCTCAACCACCCACCGGTGACCTGCGTTGGAAAGAACCTCAACCAGTAAAGAATTGGACCGACGTTCGCAGCGCCAAACAATTTGGACCACGTTGCATGCAAGCTCCGATATTCGGAGACATGGGTTTTCGCGCCAACGGCATGAGTGAAGACTGTCTCTACCTTAACGTTTGGACTCCTGCGAAATCCGGGCGCGAACGACTACCCGTGCTGGTTTACTACTACGGTGGCGGATTTGTAGCGGGTGATGGTTCCGAGCCGCGCTACGACGGCGAAAGCATGGCCACCAAAGGAATCGTATCGGTGACGCTTAACTACCGGCTCGGAGTCTTTGGATTCCTGGCCCATCCAGAGCTCACTAAGGAATCTCCACATCACGCCTCGGGCAACTACGCATTGCTGGACCAGTATGCGGCGCTCAAATGGGTCAAAGAAAATATTGCTGTCTTTGGAGGCGATCCGAACAACATCACCATCGCCGGCGAGTCGGCCGGATCGGTATCGGTCAGCGCCCTGATGGCTTCACCGTTGTCAAAGGATCTAATTAATGGTGCCATTGGCGAGAGTGGATCAATCCTCGGAACTCTATCGGCAGTCCCTCGCGCTCAGGCTGAAGAAGGAGGGGTGAAGTTTGCCAACAGCCTCGGAGCAAACTCGCTTGCCGCTCTGCGCGCTATCGAAACCCAAAAGGTTTTTGAGGAAGCTACGAAGGGCGGGTTTGCCAGCATCTCCCGGTTTCCCATCACCGTTGACGGATACTTCTTTCCCGAGTCACCGGCCGCGATTTATGCCGCGGGCAAACAAGCCCATATCCCGCTACTGGCCGGTTGGAACTCGGAAGAGATGACCGGGCAATTGATTTTAAAAGGACAACCCGCAACTGCTGAGAACTACCAGCAGGCGCTTAAGGAATTGTATGGTCCACGCGCTGACGAAGTGTCTAAATTATATTCGGGCTCAACTCCAGATGAAATCATGGACGCGGCTACTGCACTGGCCGGTGATCGCTTCATCGCCTATAGCACCTGGAAGTGGGCCGACATGCAACTCAAGAGCGACGCTCCGGTCTATCGCTACTTCTATGCTCGTCCACGTCCGGCAATGAAAGCATCGATGGGGAATGCCAGCCCTGGTTTGGCCGGAGGCGTAGTCCGAAATTCGACTGCTCCGGCTGCACCACCTGCTCGTGGTGCAGTTCACTCTGCTGAAATTGAATACGCTTTGGGAAATCTAACGAAAAACGATGTGTATGAGTGGACGCCGGACGATCACAAAGTCTCAAAAGTTATGCAGGACTACTTTGCGAATTTCATCAAGAAGAAGGATCCGAACGGACCAGGCTTGCCTAAGTGGCCCACACTCTCTCGCAACGCCGGTGAGACAGCACCACAGATCATGCGAATTGATGTAACAACTCGCGCAGAACCGGACAAGTATCGAACTCGTTACCTGTTCCAGGATGAAGCAGCGACTCAATCCAAACAGTGAGCAATCGCGAAAATTTAACGACCTGTTGCAGCCTCACTAGAATCCCGCAGTAAGGGCGGCAGAGCGGCTGGTGTCAAGAATTCACTAGAATCCCGCAGTCAGGAAGGGTGGCAGAGCGGCGAATGTAGAGACTCCCTTACCTCGACTTCAGCGACGCCCCCGCTCTTGCTCCTCAAGCAAACTGATATCTATTGTGTCACATTAGTCTCAGGAGATGAGTTGCTGATTCTTGTAGAGGAGAAAGAGCGGGGGCGTCGCTG
>DATIBX010000325.1:0-3889 GCA_035457105.1 Pyrinomonadaceae bacterium | reverse complement strand
AACCGCAAAGGATTTATTGATCGACTTAAGAGACGCCAACCAGGAGTTGGATTTCCAGAACAAAAAAGAACGCACGGCCACACCGCAAATGCCAGTTGCGACGGCGGTGACCTCCACCGATGCGAAGCCACCCACTTCGAGTGCCGAGTTCATAACGCAGGAGGTCAAGAAGCATAAACTTAGTTTGGTGCTTGGTTCAGTAATTCTGCTGGGGCTACTCGCACTTGGAGCCTGGTTTTTCGTCTTTCGCACTTCAACCAACACAGGACCTATTGATTCGATTGCTGTTCTCCCTTTTCAGAACAAGGGTTCGGACGCAGACACCGAGTACCTTTCCGATGGACTCGCGGAATCGTTGATCTATCGCTTGTCTCAACTACCAAACCTGAAGGTCAGTCCGACCAGTTCAGTTATGCGGTACAAGGGGAGGGACACAGACATAACTCAGATCGCGAAGGAACTCGAGGTTGATGCGATTATGTCCGGGCGTGTTTCTGAGCGCGGCGAGGACCTCACGATAAGTGTCGAACTGGTTGACGCAAGGACCAGGAAGTTAATCTGGGCTGAACAATATGACCGCAAGATGTCAGACCTCCTGGCTACACAGCGTGAGATCGCAACTACAATCACGCAAAAACTCCAGCTAAAACTGGCCGGAACTGACGCCAAAGGCATTACTAAACGCTACACGGACAGCAACGAGGCTTATCAACTCTACCTGCGAGGTCGCTACAGTTTTGCCAAGCGTACCAAGGACGAGACGCTACGAGCGATCGAGTATTTCCGCCAGGCAATCAAACTCGACCCTAAGTTCGCATTGGCCTACGCGAGAATTGCCGAAACATACGCGAGTATGCCGGCCTATCCGTACCTCTCTCCAAAGGAAGCTTTTCCCCAGGCAAAGGCTGCGGCCCAGAAGGCTCTGGAACTTGACCCCACGCTCGCTGAAGCCCATACATTCCTCGCTTATTCGTTGGTCATTTACGATTGGAATTGGACCGAAGCAGAACACTCATTCAAACGCGCGATCGAGCTTGATCCAAATAATTCCGCCGCACATTTTCGTTACGGCCAGGTTTATCTTGCGACGACGGGGCATGTTGATGAAGCCGTCGCAGAAATCAAGCGAGGCCTCGAGCTGGAACCCTTGGATATCAACATGGGAGTAACACTGGCATGGATCTATTTTGCCGCGGGTCGGTATGACGAAGCCTTGGATCAAGCCAAGAAAACTCACGATCTCGAACCCAATCACCCTCTGGGAAGCTGGATGCTAAGCCAGGCCTATATCTACAAAGGAATGTATGGAGAGGCAATATCACTGAACGAACACTGGCTCCATGATGATCCGACAAACCAATTTGCGCTTCGCGATGCGGGAATTGCTTACGCAAAAGCCGGGCGACGGGACAAGGCGGAAGAAATGATCGGTAAATTCCGAGAGCTCGCAAAAACGCAATATGTACCGGCTTGCCGGATCGCGGGTATCTACGTTGCGCTCGATGATAAGGATAAGGCGTTTGCAGAACTTGATAAGTCCTTCGAGGCACGGGATTGGGAATTGCATCGACTAAATGCTGACCCATATTGGAGTTCAATTCGCAACGAACCTCGTTTCCAGGAGATGCTCAAACGACTAAATCTGCCCTGATGCCGGTGTTCGACAAGCAATCGGAATTGACATAAAGCCAGTGACCCTGCCGACGTAGTTTTTACGTTGAGAGTATTAGAGGGCTCATTTTAGGCCACTTCACTCAAGGAGGGCAGGTTACATAGTCAAGCGGCCGCGTGTCCGCTTTCTCCCAATCACAATCTAACCCAGGAGATTAACGATGAGCATGAAACCAATGGGCATTCTTATATGTCTATTTGTGATCTTTGCGGTTCCGGTATGCGCGCAAACAACAACAGTTAAAGAGAAACCACCCATGTATTCATACGTGGGGAATTGGACCATTCCGCGGGCACAGTGGGCAGAGATGGATAAGTCGATCGCGGCTGATCAAAAGACTCTGGATCAAGCAATTGCGAGCGGTACGCTAGTGGGTTATGGCAACGATCGGAACCTGGTGCACCAACCTGAAGGTTACACTCATGATGATTGGTGGTCTTCAATGTCGATGGCCGGAGTGCTCAACGTCTTGGACCAGTTTCAAAAGTCTGGTAGTTCCGTCTCTCCAGTCCTATCCAGTGCCACCAAACACGCCGATAGCATTTTCGTGAGTCGCTACTACAATTGGCGTCCAGGTACCGCGAAAGACGCGTACACCCACATCGCGTATTATCGACTCAAAGCCGATGCGCCATCGGATGCGTTGGACACGCTGAGCAAGAATTTGTTTGTACCACTTTTTGAGAAGTTGCTTGCTGAGGGCACCATTCTGGAGTATGAAGTGGACACTGAAGCGATTCACAACGAGGCGCCGGGCGCGTTTTGGATTATCTACGTTTCACCGACCGCCGAAGGTCTTGATAAGGCGACTGCAGCTCGGATCGAGATGCAGCGAGCTAACCCATTGGGCGGTCCCGCATTCGGTAATGTGGTTGACTTGAAAGGTCACCGTGATTACCTGTCGCGCACAAACTTGACTTATAAATAATCCCGCGTGCCGCTTCCGTCCGCTTACTAACCCAGATTCGTGGGAAGTTTGCGGACGGAGGTTGTCACGAAACGAATCCTACCCGCACTGACCTGTCGGAGTGAAAATATCGAGCCTTATTAGTAACAACTTGAACGAAAACATATCCCCCAGCACCAAGATCGCTCAATACAGAATTGTCTCCAAAATCGGCGCAGGTGGCATGGGTGAGGTCTATCGCGCCCACGATTCACGCCTGAATCGTGATGTAGCTATCAAGCTACTGCCGGCTGAATTTGCGCACCACGAAGATCGCCTTCGACGATTCGAACAGGAAGCGCGTGCGACATCTGCTCTCAACCATCCAAACATCCTGACCGTTTACGACATCGGCGAACACGAGGGATCGCCTTTTATGGTTACGGAACTCCTCGAAGGAGAAGAACTCCGTCAGCGGTTGGACCATGGTCCGATACCGCTCCGCAAAGTTACGGAATATGCCCAGCAGATTGTTAGCGGACTTTCCGCTGCGCACGAGAAGGGCATTGTCCATCGAGATCTCAAACCGGAAAACCTCTTTATCACCAACGATGATCGCGTCAAGATTCTCGACTTTGGACTGGCAAAACTCCGCGAACCAAAAACAACCAGCCAGGGTTCTGAAGACGCCACCATGAAGGCGTTGACGAACCCAGGCGTAGTGATGGGAACCGCTGGCTACATGTCGCCCGAGCAGGTTCGCGGGCAGGCTACGGATTATCGGTCAGACATCTTTTCATTCGGCTTGATCTTGCACGAGATGATTTCCGGTCGTCGTGCGCTCCAACGCGAGACGATGGCTGAGACGATGTCGGCAATTCTTAAAGAAGAACCTGAGGAGCTGACTAAATCAAATCCGAATGTAAGTCCGGCGCTCGATCGTATCGTCAGGCGATGTTTGGAAAAGAAACCTGAGCGACGTTTTCAGTCAACCTCGGATCTGGGTTTTGCTTTGGAGTCACTTTCCGCGTCGACAGGTTCGTCTAGTCTGACGGTGCCTGAGGTAATAGCAGAACTCGAGTCGCCAAGACTAAGTCGCATACCTATTCTCTACGCGCTTGGCTTCCTCTTGCTGTTAGGCGGAATCGTTGCGGGGCTGGTGGGTACCCGTCTGTTCCGGCAAGCGCCGGTGCCAAACTATGAGCAGCTTACTTTCCGCCGCGGTTTTGTTTACCACGCCCGATTTGCGCCCGATGGCCAGACCATCGTCTACAGTGGGGCATGGAACGACCATCCCTCCGAGATCTTTTCGACCCGAGCTGGTCTAAGCG
>DATIBX010000324.1:0-2890 GCA_035457105.1 Pyrinomonadaceae bacterium | reverse complement strand
GAGCCTTACTGGTGCGCACTGCCTACACTAGCCGGCGAGTTCGTTTGACAGTCGGAATTGGGTATCCGGAATCAATAGAAGAAGCAAGGGCTGTTATTGAAAGAGTGCTAAATGAGACGGAAGGAGTGTTGAGCGAACCTCAACCATCAGCGTTGCTGGCAGAGTTTGCGCCGTCGTCTGTTAACTTCAACATCTTTTTCTGGACAAACACTCGGCAGTCGATAGTTTTGAAGGTGATTGATCGCGCGATGACGGGCATAAAAACCGCGCTGGATGAGGCTGGAATTGAGATTCCCTATCCGCACACGGTAGGGCTCCACGAAAATGAAAATCACTGACGCCATTATAGTTCTCGCAAAAGGCGTTAACGATCAGTATCAGTTTGTTTGGAACTAGAGTTGGCTTGCCGGATCTCTTCGCTTACACCTGTGATGACCAAGTTGGAACGGCAGTTTCGGCACTCATAGGTGTCGCCATCGGAGAGGCCTGGAGTAAGCCACATCATTCCACACCTGGGACAGCTAATAACCGGAAGCGTATATGGTCGATCAAAAGTAAATGAATTCTTGGTTCTCATCATTATGCTGATGATAAGAAAGATCTTCGTAACCAAAAGCAGGGCAATCACCCAGGTCACGTAGGTGATACCACGCACTCAGCCGGTCCGATGAGTTTGATTTGATGTTCAAGATACGACTTCTTCTAATAATTTTAATTTCAGTTAGCGCTTGCGGCCGAGAAGCCAAGGTCAATCCTTCAATCGCCGGCAGCGCCGGCCCATGCCACCTGTACCGGCATTCGAACCTCGTATCAGTGCTTTATTAAGGCCGCGATTTCGAAAACACTTCCCGCTCGATGTTGAAGGAATGCGCGCTTCAAGAACAACAAAAGCACAATTCACGCGCTTGAGACACAGACTTGTGGTTGATCTCTTAATACTCCTTCTCCTTGTGTCTGAATATTTGGCGGTGCATCAAACTTAACGAAAAGCGCTTAGCAGAAAGACGGTGAGAACGCCCAATACTCCCACTGGATTCGTGAGGGTAAACACTCAGAAGACTCTGTGTTTACACGGATTCATGTGCCCTGGCGGAGAGCTACTATGGTCATGTTGCCGGGTGATGTTGAGTGGGGACTTCAGAGCCCGGAAGAAATAGAACCTCCAAAACAGGTAAACAGAGGTAAGCGATGAGGGCGGTGGGGCAACAAGTTTCCGGTAAGAACAACGTATTGAGTCCGAGAATTTCGACACTTGCAATTCCCTGGAAACGTGTTGCCCTTTACGCTACGTTGGCAGCTGGTTTCTTTCTACTTGGATTTGCTCCGATGTGGGATAAGACGGCGCGCGCAATTGAACAACGCGACGCGGCACAACGGGTTGTTCGTTTGTCCCAACTACAAAACACCCTTTCAGCGGCCCTGATCGACGTTCAACGTGGTCAGTACGAACCTGCCCGACAGCTAACCAGCGATTTCTATACTAACTTGCGTCGTCAGGTCGATACCGATTCGGGATCTCTCTTCACTTCTGCCCAACGTGAAGGACTTCGGTCGTTACTGGCTGAGCGAGATCAGTTGATCACGTTGCTAGCTCGTAGCGATCCGGCAGCTACCGACCGTCTCTTTGCTGTCTATTCCACCTATAACAAACTTGCTAATAGTAGTGGCTAGGGCCTCCGTCCGCGTTGACATTATTGTCTGCCGGGATCTGCGAGCTATCAGATCCATCCTATGCGAACACTGAGTGACCACGTCTAACACGTCTACCTGTTGACTCATTCCCACATGATTACCAGCAAGAGCAAATACAAAACAGCACCCAGGGTCGCTCCCACTGCATATGACAAGGTCATCGCCTTGCACGTGTAAGCACCTGCAAGTACTAACGAGACAAATCCAACGAGATGAGTGGCAACTATGATAAGGACCTTTTGATTCTTTGAAGGTAGCACAAGTTTGATTCTTTGAAGGTAACAAAGCCAGGCACCGTCAGGAGTCTTACCTGCTGTGGGCTCGATGACAACCAATTTCGAGCCCACAGCCAGGAGCACAAGGAAGGCAACATCATCTTCACCTGAAGCAGTTCAGCTGGCATCCGGGAGATCACCCACTCACATAAGTGAAAACTCGCACTTCCCTGGTCTTTCGCTCCCAACTAAACCTGAACGACTATCCTCTTCGCACAAGAGTCTGTAAGAGTGAAGTAAACAATACGGTACCGGGAGCGAAGCGACCGGATGCTACACATAACGCTTCACCTGGCTTTGTGTTTTCGTCTATCCCTGAGCGGCATTTCAATTGCTCAAACCTTTAGTAGTAAGGCTGAGTTGAAGAAACCTCGATTGCGCATCAACGAGGTCACTCTGCTTGCCAACAGGTATGTCACAGTGAGGCAGTTTTGCTTGGTGACAACTAGTCATCGAGCGATCCACTGTCACACGCACTTTTAGCTGATTTGCTTAACTAAAAGCAGCGCGGAGTAGCAAAAGAACTCGGCATGAAAGGAGAAGATAATGGCTGATTCAACATTAATGAATCGTTGGGCCAAAGAGTCGTTGGCCATGATGATGGTAGGAGAGGCAATGGTTACCTTGATTGACCCCAAACGGCACTGCCGGTTATGGATGAGAGGTCCGGAGAAGTGGAAACAGTTTATCCAAATCTTTGTCGAACATCCCGTCCTCACCCGGGGCCTCGCACTAGGTGAATTGGGACTTGGTGTTTGGCTTGCTGAAAAGCAGAGACCCACTGCCCGGCGTTTAGATCATTAAACGATCAGCGAGAACGAACGTGTGCCCTGGAATACTGCGGCACACGTTCATCCTCGGCACCTCACGCTGCGCCTTTTTAGTCCTCCTCGATCGCCATCTGGTCATCTGAGACTTTCAAT
>DATIBX010000323.1:0-7187 GCA_035457105.1 Pyrinomonadaceae bacterium | reverse complement strand
CGAGCCCTGGTCCGGCACATTCGTGATAAGGGGGCCATGCGGGCTTGTTTGTCCGCGATAGATTTAAGTGAAGACAGTTTGGTTGCCAAGGCAAGACAATCGCCGCCGATGGAAAATCGCGAACTGGCCAGCAAGGTGACTACAAGCGAGCCCTACGACTTTCCGGCTGAGGGTGTTGAACGCTTCCACGTTGTCTGCTTCGATTTCGGCGTAAAGCGAAATTCGCTCCGAGAGTTGGCCCAACGTGGAGTGCGTACCACCGTTGTGCCCGCCTCCACACCAGCCGCTGAAGTGCTCGCCTTACGCCCCGATGGCATCTTTCTTTCAAACGGTCCGGGTGATCCAGCGTCAATGAACTCTGAAGTCGAAGAGATAAAGCGTTTGGTTACTGCAACCGTTCCGATCTTCGGAATCTGTTTTGGTCATCAACTTTTGGGACGCGCCTTTGGAGCAAAAACTTTTAAGCTGGCGTTTGGGCACCGCGGCGGAAATCAACCGGTAAAAGAAGTGTCGGGAAAAGGCGTAGAGATAACCGCTCACAATCACGGCTTCGCCGTTGACGCTGAAAGCTTGCCACCGGAAGTCGAGGTTACACACTTAAATCTCAATGATCTTTGCGTTGAGGGCATGCGCCATCGCAACTTGCCGATTATTTCAGTTCAATATCATCCAGAGGCCGCACCTGGTCCACATGATGCAGAGCACCACTTCACACGCTTCATAAGACTGATGGAAGTTAATAAAGCGACGGTCTAGTAAATCCGTTCATTCCTTCACGGGCATCTTAAGCTCTCCCGTGGTCAGGTCTGGACGAGCTCGCGTCATTTCTTCAGGCGTGGTGTCGAAGTCAGGATGTTTGTCGTGATGATGAACAGTCTTGGCGGGCGCAGCTGCGGCTTGTGTGTCGAGCAGATCTGCGAGTCCCTCGCTGCCTCGATGTTCTAACCAGTGTTTGTAACTAACCGTAAGAATTGCCACAACCGGGATTGCCAGCAGGATTCCCGCCACACCGGCAATTTCGGCCCCGCACAGGATTGCGAAGATTACAGCCAACGGGTGTAAGTGTATGCCATGTCCGATCAGGCGAGGATAGGTGAAATAATCTTGAACGATTCGCAGCACACCAAGAAATATGAGAACCAGAAATGCTGAGAAAACGCCCGAATGCACGGTGGCAAGCAAAGCGGCCAATACTGCCACCGTCAATGGACCAATGAGTGGGACAAATTCGAAGAGTCCGGCGCTTAGACCCATTACCAGCCAGGCCGGTAAGCCCAGGATCGCAAAACCGATGGAGCAAACCACCCCGATAAACAAGGAAGCAGTTAACTGCGCGCGAGCATATGCAGCGAGCGTAGTGTTGATGTCCTGAAAAAATTCGTCACCGCGCCAGCGCCAACGACCTCTCGGTAACATCTGCAGGGCCGAGCGACGAAACCCTTCGACGTCCTTGAGCAAAAAGAAAGCAAGGATCGGTATTAAGATTAACCACGGCACGAACACCAGGTAACCGACCGACGCGCTGACGAATTCGCTTATTTTGGAACTTATCGATTCGACAATCTTGGCGAAAGCGTTGTTTATCGCTTCGATAGCGGGGTCGGGCATCCGGCGCAAGCGGAAGGTTTGGTTCAGTTGCTGAGCCTTCTCTCCGAGAGCCCGCCAGTAGGACTTAGCCTGTTCCGCAAATTCAGGAAATTGATTGCTGATAGTTGGCAGGACCAGCGCAATGAACAACCCTATGGCCACGAGAAGAATTACGTAGGCGCAGGCAATTGCGAGCACACGCGGTATCTCAACAGTGCGCTGACCGATCTTCCGGGGTCGCCTGATAAATTCAACCAGCGGCGAAACCAGGTACGCAAAGAAAATCGAGAGCACCAGGAGCAGGATTACCCCGGTTAGCTTGGCGATCATCCATAGGACCGCCAGCACGATAATGATGATAAAAATCACGCGCAGTATTACGCGTGTGGGTGGACCGTAGGCTTCGACGGCCGCTTTCGCCGCAGTTACTGCCGCGTCTTTCGTGACATGTTTGTTGGCGTTTGTTTCCGACTCAGTCATCAGGGTACAGTCGATCTCTTAAAGTCGAGTGTGCAACCGTTCAATCAAACTACCAACCGCGTTTCGATCTGTAATTGATAGTTCATCAAACTGAACGCCAAAGGTGTCCTCAGTTGCGTGATGGACCACCTCGCCTCGCAGTGACAGAGCGTCATCAGAATCAAGTAATAAAAAGCCCAGCCGATCTCCCACCTTAACATGTGGACAGGAGGGGAGATTTGTTACTCGAATGCCGCCGAGACTTATGTCGGCAGGCTCTCCAATGCCGATCGACTCTTTCAAACTCTCATCCTCGATAGCGAGCATAAGCCGGTAAAAGGGGTAGTAGCGGGGATAGCGCCGGCGATCGTGTTGAGGATGTGGTTCTTCGCTGAGACTGGTCATCGGTCACCTCAGTGAGTTAACTCGTCTTCCAAGGGATCAATGTCCTCTTCATCCCCCTCGATTTCAGGTGGCGGGGGCGGGGTAACTCGCGGTGCGGCTGGTTCCCAGATCAATCCCTTCCATTCGTCTGTTTCGCCTAACAACTGTAAAGCCGCGAGCGGGTGGCCGGGATTTCTTTCGATTCGCAAAACCTCCGCGACGACCTGAAGGCGTTCGCCTCCTTCGCCATGTACTTCGAGACGCACTCGACTGCCAACATCAGGCAGTTGGCGAGGTAAATGGACCAAAGTGCCTTCCGGCCCAACATTCTCAGTCGTGCCTTCAGCGATAACGTGGGTACCACTTGGTTCGTCCCATTCAGCCTTTATCTCAAGACTAGCCAGGTAACGTGGACCAGAGCGATGTTCTGTTTCGGCAAAGCGGGGCATTTCAGTAATCCTCCATGGAGTCTGGGCTCGACCTCACGGGTCAGGGCAAAATTATCTTCCGACGCAATTATTGGCCATCTTTCAAATGTCATTTAGCGAACTTCAGTTGAGCAGAGCTCAGAATGCTACGAACCAAGCGCAATAATAAATGACAAATGATCAATGACCAATATTGTTGGCGATCATCGACTATTCTTCGTCAGCTCTCAATTTTTCCAGTACTGAGAAATCTTCAAGCGTTGAGACGTCTCCAGCAACCGAACCACTAGTCGCTATCTCGCGTAACAGTCGACGCATGATCTTCCCGGATCTGGTCTTCGGCAACGCATCGGTAAACCTGATATCGTCAGGCCGGGCCAGTGCTCCAATCTCGCGGGCCACGTGTGCGCGCAATTCCTGACCAAGCGTATCGGATGCACTATGTGACCCTTCTAGAGTCACAAATGCCACAATCGCAGAGCCCTTTAAGTCATCAGGTCGCGCAACGACCGCAGCTTCCGCGACGGCGTTGTGTGAAACGAGCGCGCTTTCGACTTCGGCTGTTCCCAATCTGTGGCCACTGACGTTTATCACATCGTCAATACGGCCCATGATCCAGAAGTAGCCGTCATCGTCTTTGCGAGCACCATCTCCTGCGAAGTATATGCCCTTGATCTGCGACCAGTATTGTTCTTGATATCGTTCGTCATCGCCCCAGATTGTGCGCAGCATCGAAGGCCACGGTTTCTTGATTACCAGATAGCCGCCCTGGTTATTGGCTACAGGCTGGCCGTCGCGAGTCATTATGTCGGCCTCAATCCCCGGGAATGGCAGAGTACCCGACCCTGGCTTGGTGGGTGTTGCGCCAGGAAGTGGAGAGATCATGATAGCGCCCGTTTCTGTCTGCCACCACGTGTCGACTATTGGGCAACGACCCTTTCCAATCAACTCTCGATACCACATCCAGGCTTCCGGGTTGATCGGTTCGCCAACTGTCCCGAGTAAGCGCAAGCTCGACAAATCATGTTTCAAAGGCCAGTGTTCGCCCCACTTGATGAATGCGCGAATTGCGGTCGGTGCAGTGTAGAAGATGTTTACGCGGTGTCGCTCGATGATGCTCCAGAACCGATCAGGCTCAGGAAAGTTCGGAGCACCTTCGTACATCAGTACCGTAGCCCCATTCGATAATGGTCCATAGACCACGTAACTGTGGCCCGTGACCCAGCCAATGTCGGCTGTACACCAGTAGATGTCTTCGTCTTTCAGGTCAAAGACCCACTTAGTCGTTAAATGAGTCTGTAGTAGGTAGCCGGCGGTCGTGTGGAGAATGCCTTTAGGTTTACCCGTGGTCCCAGAAGTGTAAAGGATATAGAGGGACTGTTCGCTATCCAACTCTTCCGCAGAGCAATCCGTGCTGACTGTTTTCATCAACTCGTGCCACCAGAAGTCACGGCCTGGTTCCATGTGTATTGGGCTACCGGTTCGTTTAACGACGATTGATGCTCTCACAGACGGAGTACTCTTTAGTGCTTCATCTATAGCAGCCTTCAATGGAACTTCATTTCCTCGTCTCCAGCCACCGTCAGCCGTCACGACCAGTTTACATTGCGCATCGTTGATTCGATCGACCAACGCCGTGCTTGAAAATCCTCCGAAGACAACCGAATGGGTAGCGCCAATACGAGCGCACGCGAGCATAGCAATGGCGAGCTCAGGAATCAGCGGCATGTATAAGGCAACGCGATCACCTGTTTGCACGCCTGCGTATTTAAGTACGTTCGCAAACTTGCAGACTTCAGTATGCAGTTGTTGGTACGTGAAAGTCTGTGTGTCCCCCGGTTCACCCTCGAAGATCAGGGCCGCCTTATTGCGACGCCAGGTGCTAAGGTGACGATCAAGGCAGTTGTAGCTAACGTTTATTTTTCCGCCGGTAAACCATCGGGCGTGTGGCGGAGTCCATTTCAGGACTGTATCCCACTTCTTGAACCAATGTAGTTCTTCGGCCGCATAGCGCGCCCAGAAGGCTTCGGGGTCAGCACTCGCTTCTTTCCGCAAACTTTGCAGTGAATCCCACGAAGAGATGTGCGCCTTCTCGGAAAACGACACGGACGGCTGAAAGATGCGTTCCTCGTTAAGAACCGAATCGATGTTCGTTACACCTGTAGACAACGTTCTGAACTCCTGGTGGACTAGATTATTGAAATTGTTACTGAATGCCTGTGTATCACATAAGGGCTTGACCCGACAATACGTTCTCCGCAAGTATAGCGTCCATATTCCAACGCCGAAAATATATGGAAGATAAATGTCTAACTTGTAGCGCTGAATTTGTCCTGGCGACGAGCTTCTGTCGAAAAAGTGGAGCGCGATGAAATACTACGTCGGTACGAGTGGATACTCTTACAAAGAATGGAAGGGTAGCTTTTACCCCGAGAAGTTCGCTGCAAAAGAGATGCTCCCTTTTTACGCCGCTCGATTCGATGCGGTGGAATTGAACAACACGTTCTATCGCGTGCCGCAACCAGCAATGGTGGAAAGTTGGATTTCTCAAGTGCCTGAGACATTTCGCTTTTCAGTCAAAGCCTCGCAGCGGATAACTCATTTCAAAAGGCTCAAGGAAGCGACTGAGGTCACCAACTATTTTCTAGAGACTATCACTGCGCTCCGGGAACGTTTGGGGGTAGTCTTGTTTCAACTGCCACCAAACATGAAGAAGGACACTGAGCGGCTTGCAGTATTTCTCGAGCAATTACCTGAAACTATTGGTGCGGCTTTTGAGTTTCGACATCCTACCTGGTTTGATGATGACGTAATACAACTATTGCGAAATCAAAATCGTGTTTTGTGCATAGCAGACACCGATGAGTTACCTGCAAGTCACGTAGATCGAACGGCAGATTGGGGTTACTTGCGGTTGCGACGCGTGAATTACAGTGAACCCGATTTACTAACATGGGTGGACCGTATCAAGAGCCAGGGATGGGAGAGCGTCTACGTCTTTTTCAAACACGAAGACGAGGCCACCGGGCCAAAATTGGCTGCCAGATTCATCGAACTACTCAAGCAATAGTCAGGGAATATTCGGTTTGCGGGCTGGAATAATGGCCTGGTTCGATCTAACCTAAACTCACACCGACCTTGTGAGTTTCAATTAGTTGTGGTTCATCAGTCGTTGAAGGCTCAGGTCAGGTAACGACTCTAATGAGTTCAAATACAGCAAAGACTTTGGTACTTATCTTTTACACAGATCCCGGTTCTGGTTTGTTGATATGGCAGGTGCTTGCCGCGTCAGCTTTAGGAGTTATGTTCTATGCAAGAAATACCTTGCGTAGACTGTGGGCTCGAATTCGTCACACTGACAATACAGACGAAAAATCCTCCCCAAGCTCTGAAAGTGAACCTTAATCGTTAGCTTCCTCACCGCGCGCACTTATGAGTGCCACCAAAGAGATAGATCTGGAAGTCTCATCCCAAGTTTCATTCAGGGATCCGGCAGGTCGTGTTGTTGTCACACACGGTCGTGTTTTTCGGATAATCGACGAACCTCATCAAGCGACTCTGCTGCCCTTGCTTGAAAGTAGTTTTCACGCCGAGCTTGTTAGCAGCGGTCAGCTCGTACATACACAAATACTTCAAGAAGTTCCATTGGTCTCGCAGTTGATCGAACGGATAATGCCGGCCAGCCCTAACGCAGTGGTGTTGGAGCATACCTTCATTGGCTTTCCAACTTACCCGTACGAATGGGCTCCGGAAATGCTGTATAAAGCAGCGGAATTAACGCTCGATATCATGGAGGATCTACTTGTCCATGGACATGGTTTGAAAGACGCTTCTCCTTACAACGTGCTCTTCAACGGACCACGTCCGATCTTTATTGATTTGGCCTCGATTGAACGGCGCGAGCCTTGCGATCCTACCTGGCGTGCATACGCACAGTTTGTGCGTACTTTCATCTTACCGTTACTGGCAGAACGCTATTTTGGTATCGGTCTGGACCAGACGTTCAGAGTTCATCGCGACGGACTAGACTCTGAGCACATCTACCGAATGAGCAGCATCGGACAGCGACTTCGTCCACCATTCCTAACGTTGGCCTCACTGCCTTCGTGGCTTTCTCGTCTCAATCCTGATCGCTATGAAAAAATTTATCAGCCAAGACGTTCCGGTTCGAAGGACCAGGCAGCTTTTATCCTGAACGGCCAGTTGCGCGGGCTGAGAAAGAAGCTGGCCGCGGTACAGCCAAAGAAGTCGCGACCATCAGTTTGGAAGAACTACGAGGACAAAGAGCAGCAACGTGAGCATTATTTGCCTTTGAAGGAAAAATTCGTT
>DATIBX010000322.1:0-10621 GCA_035457105.1 Pyrinomonadaceae bacterium | reverse complement strand
GAGCGAATTGAAGATTTGATCTGGCGATTGACTCCCTCGACTCTTCAGGTTCCGGTTTCGGATTCATTGAAAGAAGCGTTGAGTAACTACGCCGCGACGATCTCGGCTCCCGGACTCAACCCTGAGAGACATGGTCCAAATGAGATCTATCGCCGGTTTTTGGACTACGTACTGATTCGACTCAAGGCTGCCCATACAGCAGATGAACAAACTCATCCTTATCGAACCTCCCAGGAGTTCGAAAGAGATTTAAATCTGATACGCGAAAGCCTCGCTACCAATCACGGAGAAAAGATTGCAAGCCTGTTGGTCGATCCCTTGTTAAGACAGGTTGAGACTTTTGGTTTTCACCTACACACGCTGGATGTTCGCGAGCATGCGCGCGTTCACAGTCGAGCATTCGACGAGCTTTCGAGCGCTAGCAACGACTCGACTAGTTTTCAGTTGCGACCATCTGTGTCGGATGACACTAAACGACTACTTGATTCGTTACGGATGGTTAGACGTCTGAAACAGAACTTCCCGTCCGATGCGATCCGCAGCTATGTGATCAGCGGCGCAAAAGCGGCGACTGACATTTCGTCGCTTATCTGGCTGGCCCAATTGTCGGGCGTCCAGGTCGCCGGTTCGCCAGATGAATCCGGACTAATGCCCGTACCGCTTTTCGAGTCAATTGACGACCTGCGCAATTGTGCTGAGATCTGTCGCACGGTTTGGACCAATGGCGACTATGGACGCTTACTCGACTCGTGGGGACGCCGCCAGGAAGTAATGCTGGGCTATTCCGATTCAAACAAAGACGGCGGCATGCTTACCAGCACGTGGGAAATCTTCAAAGCCCATCGCTCTCTGCACGAAGTTGCGAACGAGTGCAATGTTAGGCTGAGGCTATTTCATGGTCGGGGTGGCACTGTCGGTCGCGGTGGTGGTCCAACGCACCATGCCATCATCGCTCAACCGGTTGGCGCGTTCGACGGTCATATCAAGATTACTGAACAGGGTGAGGTAATGAACTGGAAGTACTCTGATCCAGTTCTGGCCGAACGTAATTTGGAATTGGTCATCGCCGCCTCACTCGAGGCCCTGTCCCGGCCTGACGGTGCTTTCGAACTCGACGAGGAGAGTGAAGCGGCAATTGAGGAGATGTCGCGTGACGCGTTTGCATATTATCGCGAGAAGATCGCTGAGAACGACGATGTACTAAGTTACTTTGAAGAGGCCACTCCGGTTAACGAACTGGAATTCGCGCGCATCGGTTCCCGTCCAGCGAAACGAAGCAACCGACGAGGTCTCGATGACCTGAGAGCGATTCCGTGGGTGTTTGGCTGGATGCAGAGTCGTCAAGTGTTACCCGCGTGGTTTGGAGTTGGCTATGCGCTTGATCGGTTCGCGAATTCTGGATCCGGAAAACGAGAACTGGTCCGTAAGTTAATCGATCACTTTCCTCTCTTTCATGATCTGATCGATAACGTCGAACTCGGGATGGCCAAGGCTGACTTTTCGATAGCACGACACTATGCTGGCCTGGTGCAGGACCAATCGATGCGAGAACGCGTGCTGCAGCTGCTGGTCGAAGAATTTCAGAGGACGGAACGTGTGGTGTTGGAGTTGACCAGGCAAGCAACTTTGCTGGAAAAGAATCCTGTTCTGGCGCGTTCAATAAAGCTCCGCAATCCTTACGTCGATCCCTTAAGCTTGATTCAGGTGGAGTTGCTGCGGCGGAAGCGGAAAGGCCAGGAGGGAGATGAGTTGAATTACGCACTCGCAGCTACGATCAACGGGATCGCGGCCGGATTGAGGAATACGGGGTGAGATTGGGGCTTGGGTCTTTGGTCTTTGGGCTTCGGCCTTTGGTCATTGACCCGAGGGACGTGGGATCCGCAAAGATCAACGACCAAAGACCTAAGGCCCAAAGGCAAAAAACTGACTCCTTCTCCGTCCTTAACCTCCCCGGTGACCAAAGCGGACAAAGCAGGAGTCAGTGAGCGAGGTAGAGTGTAGCGTCCAGTAGGAACCCTCTTTGTCTCTAATGACTATTTCTCGAAAACATTACATCTTGGAGTGCGGCGGCCCGGCGCCGCTTTGTTATTCCAGCAGCCCTTGATTCGCACAACATGAGAGGCGGCGCTGCACCGGTTGGTAATTTCGGGAGTTGAGCGTATTACAAAGCGGCGCCAGGCCGCCCAACTCCAAAGATGCGGCTATGCACGTTGGCGAAACGCAGTTAGAATAAGCGTCGCTAGATCGCGGGTTACGGCAATGAATATCCTCCCAGGCACCCATCTTGGTCGTTACGAAGTACTGTCCAAACTCGGTGCCGGTGCGATGGGCGATGTTTACCTGGCTCACGACTCCAACCTGAGTCGCACGGTTGCGTTAAAGGTACTTCCAAAAAACCTTGCTGCCGACGAGGGTCGAATGCTGCGCTTCAGCCAGGAAGCCAAGGCGATCTCAGCCCTCAACCACCCAAACATCATTACCATTCACGAAGTCGCTCATATTGATGCGACGCATTTCATTGCCGTCGAGTACGTTAAGGGGCTAACGCTCAGAGAGAAACTAGGTGCAGAAGAAATTTCGGCGAAAGAGATGATTGAGATCGCCGAACAAGTCGCACGCGCTCTTGCCGCAGCTCATGAGGCGGGGATTGTTCACCGGGATTTAAAGCCCGAGAACATCATGGTGCGGCATGACGGTTACGTCAAAGTTCTTGATTTCGGAATCGCAAAACTTTCAGAACAGCCTTCAATTCCGATCGGCACCGCGGTAATCCCCGAAGGTATTGAAGGGACCAAGGCCGGGGCCATCCTGGGCACGCCGAGTTACATGTCGCCTGAACAATGTCGTGGCGCAACAAATCTTGATGAACGTAGCGACATCTGGAGTCTCGGAGTTGTTCTCTTTGAGATGGTCACTGGACGACTTCCCTTCCGCGCCCGCGAGTTTTCCCAATTGCTGGTCCTGATAGCCGGTCCAAAAGAAGTTCCTGTCGAGTACCTGAAAGGAAAGGCACCACAGACACTGGAATTCATTATTACCAAGTCCCTCCAGAAAAGTCGCCGAGCTCGCTATCAAAAGATAAGTGAGATGGCTAACGATCTGCGTGATCTTAAGTATGAGCTAGCGCTTGAAGAAAAAGTCAGGACTTCTCAACGTCGTAGCGAAGGAGGAATTTCCACGCCGCTGAGTTTCAGCAGTGTTCGGGTCAACGAATCACACGACACAGAACATCCCACGCTCCATATAAGCTCACCCACAACATCTCCTGAGGCACACCCCAACAATCTCTCGGTCTTACTCAATCCACTTATCGGACGTGACACCGAAGTAGCCGCTGTGAAGAAATTGTTGCTAAGTGAGGAAGTGCGATTAGTGACGCTGACCGGACCAGGTGGGACCGGCAAGAGTAGTCTGTGTTTGCGTTTAGCACGCGAGCTTTTAGACGATTTTCAGAATGGTGTGTTTTTTGTGGCGCTGACTTCAATCAACGATCCAAATCTCGTAGCCCCTACAATCGCTAAAGTACTCGGCATCAAAGAAGAACGAGGCGTGTCGCTGGTTGATTCAATGAAGGAATTCTTTCGCGGCAAAAGAATCCTCGTTGTATTGGACAATTTTGAACAGGTCATCTCAGCTGCGCCTTTAATTACTGACCTGTTAGCCAACTCGTTGGGTCTCGAGTTCATTGTTACAAGCCGCGCCGCACTGCACTTGCGCGGTGAACACGAATTCGCCGTTCTCCCCCTGGCGGTGCCGGATCCGCAACGTCTTCATTCGCTGGAACAACTTGCCCAGTATTCATCAATAGCTCTTTTTGTAAGTCGCGCGCAGGCGCTCAAACCCGATTTTACTTTGTCGGAAGAAAACGCCGCGGCAGTCGCTGAAATCTGCACTCGACTCGACGGTCTGCCGTTGGCAATTGAACTTGCAGCTGCCCGCATCAAGCTGTTGCCGCCATCCGCAATGCTGAAACGAATGGACAGCAGTCTCAAGGTGTTAACGGGAGGCGCTCGTGATCTTCCGGCAAGACAGCAAACTATGCGCGGGGCTATCGCCTGGAGTTACGACTTGTTGGAGCCCGAAGAAAGAACGCTGTTCAATCGTCTCTCAATTTTTCTAGGCAGTTGTAGTCTCGAAGAGGCCGAGGCTGTCTGCAATTCAACTGGCGATCTGGAACTGGATTTTCTCGATGGAGTGACCTCATTGGTCGACAAGAGTTTGTTGCGCCAGAAGGAGCAAGACGATGAAGAAGGTCGTTTTTCAATGTTCCAAACAATCAGAGAGTTTGGACTGGAACAATTGGCCCAAACAGGCGAGTTGGCAACAGTGCGGGCCCAGCATCTAAATTTTTATCTTGAACTCGCAGAACAAGCTGAGCCGGAATTGACGGGCGCGTCACAAGCGTCGTGGTTCTCGCGCCTGGAAAAAGAGCACGATAATTTCCGGGCAGCGTTGATTTACAGTCGCGAAAGTGACCGGCTTGAAGATGGGCTCCGTTTGGCCGGAGCGCTCTGGCGGTTCTGGGAAGTACGAGGTCACGTTGGCGAAGGTCGGGCGGTCCTGGACCAGTTGTTAAATATGGTCGGCGCAAACGAAGTGTCTCCGAACGTCCGGGCGAAAGCGCTTAACGGAGCCGGCGTGCTGGCAGGTAACCAGGGCGACCATGCACGGCAGACTGCGATTCTACAGGAAAGTTTAAAGCTGTACGAAGAACTCGATGATAAGTCGGGCATTGCTCAATCAATTAACAATCTCGGCAGCATTGCATATTCACAGGGCGATTACGCGAGAGCGCAGGACTTCTACACCCAGAGTCTGGAGCTGCGTCGCACCATCTCAGACTCATGGGGCATTGCCAACTCTCTAAACAATCTGGGAGGAGTGGCGTTCCTGCAAGGTGATTCAAAACGAGCGTTGGAACTTCATTCAGAGAGTTTGAGTCTGCGTCGATCTCTGGGAGACAAACGCGGAATCAGTATGTCTCTCAACAACATGGGAGAAGTGGCCCAGGAGCAACAGGATTACGGTCGAGCTGCGGCATTGTTTGCCGAAAGCCTGGCAATCAGAAAAGAATTAGGCGATCGCTTCTTCATCGTAAGCTCACTGCATAACCTGGCTGAAGTTGCGTGTAGCAGGAAAGATTATGAGCGCGGTGCTCGATTGTTCGGGGCTGCTGAGGCATTGCGCGAAATGATTGGGGCACCGTTGCCCACCGAGAAGAGACAAAATTTCGAACGATATTTGGATGAGGCGCGCGATGCATTGGGCCGTGCCGATCTCAGTTCCGCCCGCTCACAAGGTCGCGTAATGTCACTCGACGAGGCGATTAAGTTTGCGCTATCTGATGACACAAGTACGAGTGAGAGAGCGCTCAGAGCAGAAACACCTCACCGCTCAGCCTTCTAGCAGCCAGCAACAACTCTCGAGCAGCTTTTGTGTGATCTTCAAGAATCCCGCAGTTGGGAAGATCTCACATTGGCTTCTCAGCGTCACTCTGCGTGATCTCTGCGTCTCTCTGCTAGAAATAGATTCTGGTTCAGACAGGATCGCAGAGAGACGCAGAGATCTCGCAGAGTGACGCTGAGAAAGACTACGAGACGATAATCTTCAACAGGCGCACGGCGACGTGCTGCGGCGAGGCAGAATCCTTCACCTCGACCGTGAAGAGAAAGACTCCTCTTTCTGTAGGCTTGCCCGTAATCGCTCCCGTTGTTGCGTTCAAGACTAACCCCTGAGGCAATGCCCCATCCACCAGTCGCCACGAATATGCTCCAATTCCTCCCAAAGCCTGTAGGTTTAGCGTGTACGAGCGGCTCTTCAAAGCGCCAGGCACTGCATTTATGGTAGTCGTTACGACCAGCGTGACCTTATTCTTATTATTCCCATCCCGAACATCCACCGAGTTGATGCCGTGAGCTACCAGCACCGGTGAAATACCCTTGGCGATATCAAACTTAATCGTGTCGTTCTTGTTTGGATCAAACACACGCACGGTAAGTTTTGCCTGCTCTCCCGGTGCCAGAATGATCGTCGCATTACTGGTTGATGGATCAGTGATCGCGGTTGAAGCCAGATCGGAGGGATTCGTGTAAACCGGATTCACGACGTTTGCAATTACTAAATTCTGCCGAGTCACGCCGAGAGTACAGTCACGCGCCACTCCCGGTGTGTTTGTCTTAAACAGAATCAACTGCGTCTTAAATCCAGCAGGTGCTTCCATGTTCTGCAAAAGCTTCACAGAATAAGACGTGAAAGTGTTGCCCTCGTTCTTAACGGTCCAGGTTGCATCAGAGATAGCAGTGTTGGCAATGTCCTGGTTCGCGATGTCCTGATTCGCAATATCCTGGTTGGCAATATCAACATTTGCAATGTCCTGGTTAGCAATGTCGACGTTTGCGATGTCAGGATTAGCAATGTCCTGATTGGCAATATCCTGATTTGCTATATCTTGATTGGCGATATCTTGGTTTGCAATATCCTGTGTTAGAACTACAGGCAATGTGGTGATGTCAGGATTGTAGACCTCGGCGTTTGCGATGTTCTGTCCGCCAAGATTCGGATCGTTGAGTTCCGGACTGGTACGATCAGGGTTAAGAATTACCTGGCCCGTCAATCCTCCGGCTACGACGCTGCCACCGGCCGCTGAAATTTCAGCTACATTCACCACCACCATTGCACGCCGGTCCGACGAAGTCACGAAGACCGATCGCGAAATTGTGGAACGTGGTCCAATACTCACGTCGAGGGTGGTAAGCGCTGGTCCCGTCTGCTGGAAAGATGCTTGACCGCCTAGTGGCTGCGGAGCAGCAATCGTCATGCGGAAACTCTTCGGTAATGCCGTCGTATTCTGAAGGAAGACGGAAAACGAACGCTGCAAAAGAACCGCAGAGCCATTTACGAGCACAGTTCCTAACGACTTGGTGTTGCCGGCCGAGCCAACAAAAAGACCTTCGGTCAAGCGCGCCGTGTAAATGTTCTGATTTCGACTGCCGGTAAAACTATTGTTACAAGGCGGAACCGTTTGCGTTGGGTCGAAGATACTGGCGCCACCGGTGGAACCCGTCGGGGTGTACTTGGTCCAATCCGGCGGTGTGCCAATTGGTGGTCGCACATCACGATTGTCCGTCCAGGTGGCATGGAAGACGACATTACTCGAGGGCGCAGTGTTAAATTGCCATCCGCCGTTCGCGGTGGGGAGGAACGTCGCAGCGCCCACGTCAATGTAATCACCGATGAACGCTTTGGTGCCCTGGGCAAACATCGGCAGATTGGGAGGATTTACCTGTAACTGCTCAACTACGGAAGAACCCGGCCGGCTCCCAAAAATGTATTGCGACACTCGTTGCGACGGATCAAACGTCAGTGGTCCACCTGTGCTGACGTCCGCCCGAGAAGCGCGTACGTCAATGGTGTGTCTCCGCTGCAGCGGTGAGAACCCGGCTGGCGCCTGGTCCATAATCTGATCGGTAAATACTTTTGCCGGTTCACCTGGGGCTGGTGCCAGGTCTCCTCGCGGAGACCTGGTCTCCTGGTACGAGCCATCCGATTGCGGATCAAAAATGCCGACCGTGTGGTCCTCGCGCAAGTCATAAAAAATCAACATCAGCTTGCCGGCTGCAAAGGTGGCGGCGGGCATGATCTGATGACCTCGCTTAGGTGAAGGATCGACAGCGGTGGGCGTGGTCCACGTTGTACCGTTTGCCGAAGTAGTCACAACTATGCGAGCGTCGCCGGATGGTCCAACGCCCTTTTGCGCCCAGGCAATGTAGATCTTGCCGGAAGCGTCAACCGTCATCGTGGGAAATGAATTTGTCCGGAAAGAGACTGAGGTGCTGGCCTGGTCAAATGGCGAAATTGTCGAGACTACAGATCCTTTGGTGAATGACTTTCCGCCATCGGTGGATTTTGCAAAAACAATCGCATCTGGTTCATTCGGAGTTGTAAATTGCCGCCATGCAATATAAATCGCGCCCGTTGCCGGGTTGAGCGACATGATGGTGCCCTGATTGAGTTTAAAGCTCTCGCTGATCTTGGTGACTGTCCATGTCGCACCACAATCTCCAGATTTCGCAAAGATGATCGCGGTGTGTGGGTTATTCGCCGGATCGCCGCCCAGGAAAATGCTGTAAGCCAAATAAACATTGCCGGCTGGGAACGACTGTGAGCCGACCTGACATAAACCAGCGCCAGTTCGAGGAATGTCTACTGCGAGCCAAGGCTTATCTATGAACTGCCCTGACGTGCCACCAGTGATTACAGACGTACTCAGATATTGAATACTGTCGTCGACTTCGCTGTTGTTGTTGTCGATAAAGCGTGAGACGAAAACTTGTCCGAGCCCCTTTTCATCTCGGTTAAAAACAATTCCGCTGTAATAGAAGAGGCCATTAGTACCCGCTCGGACGGTGGGATCAGCGCCACCTTGAAAGTTCTTGTTCGGCGAAGCAAGACCTTCGGCCGACTTGTCTTGCGGATACCCTGGCAACAGCGTGCTGCGCCAGGTTAGACCACCGTCAAATGACTTGAAAATTCCCAACCAGGCGTCGCCGTTCTCTTCACCATCAGGTAGCCCGGGCAGATCGACCGTGCGGTAATCGTTGGCACCGGCCAGCAGGTGAAGCGGATTTCGCGATGAGACTGCTATCGAAGGCTCATTTTGACGCTGTAGGAAAGGGTCACCGCCGGGCCAGGTCTTTCCGGAAACCATATTGATATTCCGGTCGGGTATTTGGCCAAACGTTGCAACGGATATTGCTAAGAAGAGAGAGACGAAAACACAGAATGCGAGATAGGTGGGGACGATTTTCAAGGGACACTCCTTTAACAACTCTGCGATTAGTTTCAATCGGCAAAGACAAAAAAAGACACGGTTAGAAAATCAGTATGCACCGAATGCAGTTGGTAAACGTGCATACCGTCTGGGCGTTTCCGCATACCTTAGTGCAATAAGGTGGTAATAGCAACGGATAATAATAGTAATTTGGTGTCGGTTAACTCAGCAGCATCGCGCAGGCAGGAAACAATTATTTTCCATACGTTGATTCAATTTAGAAGTGCAACACCAGGTCCGTAGCGCTGAAAGCGCAGTAGAAGGTAGCCAGGGGTGAAGCGCAGCGGAACCCCTCGGAAAGCAGAGAGTTTTTACGGAGCTCTGAAAGAGCGACACGATGCACCGTCGTACAGTCAAAACTCTGGCGCCCCTTCAGGGCTCCGACTCGTTGAACCACTGATCCAGGGGTTCCGCTGCGCTTCACTCCTGGGAAAACAGAGAGTTTTTACGGAGCTCTGAAAGAGCGACAGAATGCACCGTCATACAGTCAAAATTCTGCCGCCCCTTCAGGGCTCCGACTCGTTGAACCACTGATCCAGGGGTTCTGCTGCGCTACACCCCTGGCTACCTTCTTCCGCGCTTTCAGCGCTTCGGACCTGGTGTTGCACTTCAAAGTTGAATCCACGTATGGAAAATGAATGACTTCCTGACTGCGGGATTAGGTAAGTTGATCTAACTGCTGGATTCTGGAACGCTATGACAGTAGCAGGAGCAGATCTTCCCCGGTGATGTTCTTGAGGATGCTGTTGTCGGCGTTGAGGATTGCGTCAGCGAGCTCGCGCTTTGTTCCTTGTAACTGCAAAACCTTCTCTTCAACTGTGTCCCGAGTAATCAGCCGATAAGCAAACACTCGACGTGACTGGCCAATTCGATGGGCGCGATCAATCGCTTGCGCTTCAACCGCAGGATTCCACCAGGGATCAAGTAGAAATACATACTCGGCAGCAGTCAGATTCAACCCCTGTCCTCCCGCCTTTAAACTAACTAAGAACAGCTTACAGTTCGGGTCGTTCTGAAACCTCTCAACCGGGCCCTGACGATCACGAGTCTTGCCATCGAGATATTCGTAATTAATTCCCTGCGCTTCCAGACGCTTGCGGACTATCGATAGAAAACTAGTGAACTGGGAAAAGACCAACGCCTTATGTCCTTCTTCAGTAACTTCGCTTAATTGTGGCAGCAGGACGTCTAACTTCGTACTAACACTGCCATTGTTTCCCTGGACCAGATCGGGATGACAGGCAACCTGTCTCAATCTCAATAAAGCCTCGAGTATCTGAATCTTCGAGCGCTTGAGACCAACTAAATCGATCTCCTTCATTAAAGACGAGCGATAGTAGTCGCGCAGCTCGTTATATTGCCGTCTCTGTGTCTCTTCCATCTCGCAAAAGATGGTCTGTTCCAGCTTCTCCGGCAACTCGGTCGCGACTTGCTGCTTGGTCCTGCGCAAAAGAAAGGGCCGGAGTGCCCGCGACAATAACTGGCGCGTCTCTTCATCCGGAGGACGACCGCCATTTGTTGATGCCTGAAAAACAGAAGCGGTACCGAGCATCCCCGGATTGAGAAAGTCGAATAAGCTCCACAACTCGCCCAGATGATTTTCGATGGGTGTACCACTGAGTGCGAGGCGATGCTTCCCTTTCAACAATCGAACCGCCTTCGCCGATTCAGTCTTGGCATTCTTGATAGCCTGCGCTTCATCCAAGATTACAAAATCGAATTCGACATCCTGAAAGTGAATGGCATCGCGACGAAGAGTTCCGTAAGTAGTCAAGATCAGATCGTACCGTT
>DATIBX010000321.1:0-7219 GCA_035457105.1 Pyrinomonadaceae bacterium | reverse complement strand
TGCGGCGCTCCAAATTGGGGTTACACGTTATCGCTATGAGACGGGTCGAGTGGAACAAGAAGGGCTATGAATTGCTGATGGTCTCGGATGCAGGTGAGAGAATGCGGTAATTACCCAATATTTGGGTCCAACCCATACTTGCGAACTATAAGTACTAACAGTAGTCTTACTCGCATAAGCCTTTACACTTTTCACCAGCACTTCAAAGATCAGAACACGTTAGCAGCGTAGTACTGATCGTGCGTTGCTCCAAGAGGAGGTCCCGTGGCAGTTATTCGTCCTTTCCGCGCTTTGCGCCCGCCTGTCGAGCGAGCCAAAACTGTCGCTAGTGTTCCGTATGACGTCGTAAATACTGAGGAAGCGAAGGCCCTTGCGGATGGTAACGAACTCAGTTTTCTTCACGTTTCACGCCCTGAAATCGATTTGCCGGCCGGCACCGATCTATATTCGGATCCGGTTTATCTAAAGGCTGTTGAAAACTTCAAGAAGCTAATAGAAACATGTCCGTTGCAACAAGAGTCAGAGCCAAGTCTCTACCTTTATCGGCTGGTGATGGGTGAACATGAACAGGTCGGTATTGTGGGTTGCTGTTCAATCGATGAATACGACAACAACACCATTCGGAAGCACGAGCGAACCAGGCGAGATAAAGAAGACGATCGTACGCGACACATGGTCATGCTCCATGCTCAAACTGGGCCTGTGTTTCTGACATACCGGCGGCGACCTGACATCGATTCTATGGTTGCGGCCATATTGGCCACCGAGCCCCTGTACAATTTCACCGCAGACGATGGGGTGCGACATACAATCTGGCGCATCACCGACCCTGATAAACTGGTCAGCAGCTTTGCGGCGGTTCCGCTCCTTTACATCGCGGACGGTCATCACCGGGCCGCCAGCGCCAGTCGCGCGCGAACAGAGTTACGTCAACAAAACGACCGCCATACAGGTGATGAGGACTACAATTACTTTCTCAGTGTGCTTTTTCCGGATTCTCAGTTGCAGATTCTTGCTTACAACCGCGTGGTGCGAGATCTGAATGGATTTTCGAAAGATAACTTTCTGGCCGAAATACGCAAACAGTTCAACATAACGGAGAATGCGGCTCCAGCCCCAGCGAATCGCAACCAGTGGTCCATGTACCTTGAAGGAAGGTGGTATGGACTAAATCTCCGTCCTGATACAACATTACCTGCTGGTACTGTGGCCCAGTTGGATGTCAGCGTATTGCAAGATCGATTGCTCGACCCGATCCTGGGAATAAAAGACATCCGCACTGATAAACGGATCGACTTTGTTGGTGGTCTACGAGGAACCAAAGAGCTGGAGAGACTCGTTAACGAGGGTAAAGCTAAAGTTGCGTTTTCTCTCTATCCAACGACCGTAGACGAGTTGCTGATGGTTTCGGATGCTGGTGAGATAATGCCTCCGAAATCGACGTGGTTTGAACCAAAGTTACGAGACGGTTTGTTGATACATTTAATTTGAGAAGTCTTATGCGCGTTCTTATTGCCGACAAATTTGAGCAGTCCGGGCGTGACGGTCTGCAGGCACTTGACTGCGACGTGATTTACGAGCCGGATCTGAAAGACGACCTGCTGGTCCAGTCCATCAGCAGCAATGAGCCCGATGTACTGGTGGTCCGTGGAACAAAAGTGACCGAGGCCATGCTCGAAGCTGGTCCAATAAAGCTGGTCGTTAGAGCGGGCGCTGGATATAACACCATCGATGTAGCGGCGGCTTCACGCCGTGGCATTTACGTATCCAACTGTCCCGGAAAGAACGCGATTGCTGTAGCCGAGCTTGCCTTCGCATTGATCCTGGCCGTGGACCGGCGGATTGCCGACAACGTTATCGCCCTGAGACGTGGCGAGTGGAATAAGAAAGGCTTTTCTAAAGCGCGCGGTCTTTTTGGACGGACATTGGGGTTGATTGGATTGGGACAGATCGGTATGGAAATGATCCCACGTGCTCGCGCCCTGGGAATGCCGGTTGCGGCCTGGAGTCGAAGCCTGAATCCGGACCGGGCCTCGTCATTAGGAATCGAGTTTAAGGAATCGCCAGTCGAGGTCGCTAAAGTCTCTGACATACTTAGTGTCCACGTCGCGTTGAATTCCGAAACACGTAATCTGATCAATAAAGAGATTTTTGATGCGCTGAAACCGGGTAGCTACTTCATCAATACGGCCCGCGGCGAAGTCGTCGATCAGCAGGCGTTGGTCGAAGCCATGAGGAATCGCGAGATTCATGCCGGGATTGATGTTTACGCAATGGAACCGACTTCGGGTACTGGCGAGTTCTCAGACCCGATTGCACATGAAGAAAATCTTTACGGTACGCATCACATCGGCGCCTCAACGGACCAGGCTCAGGAAGCAATCGCCGCCGAAACAGTCCGTATTGTGCGTGAGTTCAAAGAAACTGGTCAGGTCCCAAATGTTGTCAATCTGGCACGCCAGACCCCGGCAACACACCGGCTGGTGGTCCGTCACGCTGACCGGCCAGGGGTTCTGGCTGGTGTGCTCGAAGCCCTTAAAGCCGAGCGTATAAATGTGCAGGAGATGGAAAACATAGTCTTTGACGGAGCGGCCGCAGCGGTGGCCCGAATAAACCTCGACAAAGCCCCTTCTGAAGCAGTGCTCAAACGAATGAAAGCCGATAGCGCGGACATCTTGGAGTTGAATCTCATCCAGTTGACTCGCAAATGAATACGACTCTGATCACAGGAGCTTCCTCCGGAATCGGCGCAGCGTTTGCGAGAAAATTAGCAACGCGTGGTCGTAATGTGCTGTTGGTCGCACGTTCAGAAGACAAACTAATAACACTCTGTAATGAACTTGGCCGGATGAGTGACATTAGGGCTCAATATCTTGTGCTCGATCTCGCAGCGCCGGAAGCTCCAGCCCAGCTCGTTGAAGAGACGCAAAAGCGCGGCATGGAGATCGACACCCTCATAAACAATGCCGGCTTTGGATCAATGGGTTATTTCGATCAACTCGATTTGTCTCGAGAGCTGCAAATACTCGACCTGAATATCCGGACAGTCGTCGAATTAACTCACCGGTTTCTGCTTCCGATGCGCAAAAAGAAACAAGGCACTATCGTGAACGTCGCCTCCACCGCCGGATTTCAACCCGTACCGTTTATGGCAACTTACGCCGCAAGCAAGGCATTTGTGCTGTCATTTTCGGAAGCGCTCTGGGAGGAAAATCGTAAACAGGGTGTACACGTCATGGCCCTGTGTCCAGGCGTTACGGAAACCAATTTTTTTGAAGCGTCAAACATGGACCGACCGCCAATGCGCGCCGCTCAGACGCCTGAAGAGGTTGTCGATGCGGCGTTGCGTGGAATGGCACGAAAGAAGGGTTTTGTTATCTCAGGCTGGGCCAATCTGTTTATGATTGAAAGCGAGCGTGTTATGCCACGTTCACTCGTCACCCGCGTTGCAGGCAAGGCTCTACGTCCAAGATCTGAAGATTGATTAGTTATTGTCGCGAAATAAACTTGCTGGAGAAGTAATGATGACTGAGAGAATTTTCAACTTTAGCGCCGGTCCCGCGGTGTTACCTGTTCCTGTACTTGAACATGCGCAACGTGAAATGTTGAGTCTTCCCGGAGTCGGGATGTCGGTGATGGAAATCAGTCACCGCTCAAAAACCTTCGATGAGATTATCAACGCCGCCGAGTCAGGACTGCGTGAGTTACTGGGGATTCCAACTAACTATCGCGTGCTCTTTCTGCAAGGCGGCGCGAGTCTGCAGTTCTCGATGGTGCCGATGAATCTGCTGCCAAATGACGGTGTTGCGGACTACATCCTCACGGGTAGTTGGGGAAAAAAGGCGCTTAAAGAAGCAAAGAAAGTTGGAGCGGTGAATGTTGCCGCCACGATGGCAGACGGTGGTTTCAATCGCATACCGGGGCAGGACGAGCTGAATCTGAGTCCGAATGCCTCATATGTTCACATCACAACAAATGAAACTATCGAAGGGGTTGAATGGAAAACTGAACCAACTGTCGGCGATGTTCCGCTGATAGCGGACGCATCTTCGGACATCCTCTCGCACGCAATCCCGGTTGATAAGTATGCCCTGATATACGCAGGCGCGCAGAAGAATATGGGACCAAGCGGCGTCACGCTGGTAATTCTCCGTGACGATCTGTTGCAGCGAGTTCCCGAAGGTCTACATTCCATGCTCGATTACAAGGTCCACGTCGAAAACAAGTCACTCTATAACACGCCAAACACCTGGGGCATTTACATCATTCGTTTGATCTGTGACTGGCTTAAAGAAAAAGGTGGGCTGGCAGCCATGGAACGTGAGAACGAGCAGAAGGCTAAACTGCTTTATGACGCGATCGACTCGAGCGATTTTTATCGCGGGCACGCCGAAGCGGATTGTCGTTCTATAATGAATGTCACCTACCGACTTCCTTCTGAAGATCTGGAAAAGAAGTTTACTGCGGAAGCTACGGCCAAGGGTTTAGATGGATTAAAGGGTCATCGATCGGTTGGAGGCATACGCGCTTCGATCTATAACGCCTTTCCGTTGGCTGGCGTCGAAGCGCTGGTATCGTTCATGAAGGATTTTGAACGAGCAAATGGGTGATTGAGACTTTGGGCTTTGAGCTTTGAAAGTTGAACTCTGATAAGCTCGCCGAAGTGCCGAAGGCACGAAAGAAGGTAGCCAGGGGTGAAGCGAAGTGGAACCCCTGGTAAGAAGTTGGAGACAATTTTTGCAGAGCTCTAACAGAGCGACAGAATGCAGCTTAGTGTTCAACTCTGCCGCACTTTCAGGGCTCAGACTCTTTGATCTACTGATCCAGGGGTTCTGCTTCGCTTCACCCCTGGCTACCTTCTTGCCGCCTTCCGCGCACTCGCACTTCCAACTGGAAACGATCAAAGGCCAAGACCCAAATTCCAAGACCACTTATGGAAACCGATCCCACCGCAGCGGATTTGCAAACACGCACCTGGAAAGTTGCCGCAGACTCCGTCAATAAACGCTTGGACGTATTCCTCGCCTCACAAATTGAAGGTTGGAGTCGAGCTCGGCTACAACGTCTGATCGAAAATGAAGACGTTCTCGTAAACGGCAAAGCCGCCAAAGCCTCATACAAACTAAAATTAGAGGACGAAATTGAGGTCGAGCTCGTTTCCGAACCAGCCGATAACTTCATTCCGGAAAACATCCCGCTTGAGATAATTTTCGAGGACGACACGGTGATCGTCATCAATAAGCCCTCAGGCCTAGTGGTCCATCCCGCAGCCGGCATACACTCCGGCACACTCGCGAATGCACTTGCTTATCACTTCAAAAACTTGCCCGCAACCGATCAGCCGTTGCGACCGGGAATCGTGCACCGCTTAGATCGGGATACTTCAGGACTGATGGTGGTGGCGAAGACAAACGAAGCTCTTGAACATCTCTCAGATCAGTTTCGGGACCGTTCAGTTTTCAAGTCTTACGTCGGACTGGTCCACGGTAATATCAAGGAGAATGCAGGCCGGATAGACCAGCCGATCGCACGAGATCCTTCGAATCGCACCAGGATGGCGGTGGTGCGCAGCGGGAGATCAGCCCTTTCAATCTTTCGCGTGAGGCAAAGATACCAGCGATTTACACTGCTGGATGTTGAAATAAAAACGGGCCGCACTCATCAGATTCGCGTGCATCTCGCCTGGCTCAAGTATCCGGTAGTTGCCGATGAGACCTATGGCGGCGGTCGTGACAACATGATTCCGGATCCAGTTGTCAGGTCGCGGGTAAAAAATCTAGGACGTCAATTTTTACATGCCGAAAAATTAAGCTTTACTCACCCACTAACCGGAGCTCGTCTCGAGTTCACATCACAAATGCCGCCCGAACTACAAAACTTCCTTGAGTTCCTGGAAAACAAGGACAATCAATAAATCAAGGTATCGGTTCGAATCGCGCGGCCAGTTTCTTGAAGCGCTCATCTGACCGCAGACCATCAAACATCGGCTCAATTCGGATCAAAACAAGACCCGGATGTCGGCTTTCAAACGCTGCGTTCAGGTATTCGATAGCGCGATCATTATCTTTCAAACCCGCATAAACAGTCGCCAGATAGATCGACGAGACATAGCGACGGCGCGAGAGCGCTCTGAGTTGATCAAGGATCGCATTTGCTTCGGCGCGTTTGCCGGCCATTGCATAAGCAAAGCCGAGCGACGCCGCAGCCTCAGTTTCATTGGCAATAATCTGATCCGAGATCGGCCCGGAAGAAGGCGCCTTGATTAACTCTCTCAAGGCTGAAATCGCCTCGTCGTACATTCCCTTCTGGACATAGGCCAAGGCCAGATAGTGACGCGCCACCCAAAAATCCGGATCGCTTTGTAACGTCAGTTTGTACTTGGCAATCGCGTCGTCATAGCTATGCTCGTAGTAAGAATACAGACCGGCATTCGAGCTGATGATCGGTGAAAGCGGATCGAGATTGTAGGCTTGTTCAATCTCTTCTTTCGCACGATTGAACTTGCCCATCTGCATTAGATACGAGGCATACCATTGATGAGCTGTAGGGTATTTTGCATTCAGCTTTAGCGCCTGTTGAAAATCGTTCTCGGCACCGACCCAGTCCCAGTCGTACGAGAGTCGCACGAAAGCACGTGAAGTATAAGCTTCAGCTAGCAAGGGGTCAGCATCAACAGCTTTTTGGGCAGCCGCCTTCGCTTTGGGCATCTCATCGATTGGTCGGGCAGCACCAATGTCGCACAACAATGCGTAAGAGTCAGCGAGTCCTGAAAAAGCAAGAGCGTACGTGGGATCACGCTCTTCCGCCTTCTTGAAGAACTCAATCCCACTCCGAAAGCCTTCTTCATTGCGTTTGTTCCAGAAGTAACGGCCCTTCAAATAAAGTTGATAAGCCTCGGCGTCGTTCGTGTAACGTTTCGACAATTTTTCTTCATCTTCACCCGTTAATCGCAAACGCAAACTCTGTGAAATCTTCCGCGATACCTCGTCCTGGATCGACAGAATATTTGCCAGGCTGCTGCTGTATTGTTCGCCCCAAATTTGTGAGCCATCTGAGACCTTGATCAGCTCAGTCTTAATTACGACCTGGTCAGCAAGTTTGACGACACGACCGGTTAACACCGCCCCCACGTGCAAGTTAGTGCCGACTTCCTGTGCATCCGTACCCCGGTTTTTGAATCGGAACGACGCGTTGCGCGACATAACCTTCAAGTTAGGGA
>DATIBX010000320.1:0-4281 GCA_035457105.1 Pyrinomonadaceae bacterium | reverse complement strand
AAGCACCAGCGAACCAATCTGTTTAGACTGGCCTTCAGCGGTAGCACGCTCTTTTGCCTCTTTCTTCAGGAGCGCCGCGCGTTCAGCTTCAATGCCTTTAACATTCCCCGCCGTTGCTTCGACGGCTAGATTTCGAGGCAGTAGATAATTCCGAGCATACCCCGCCCGTACTCTGACGATCTCGCCCCGTGCTCCCAGATCGTCAACATCCTCACGCAGGAGTACTTTGGTGTGTGCCATTTGCAGTTCCTCTCTTAATCAGTTGTGTATGGAAGGAGCGCGATATTACGGGCGCGCTTGATCGCTTCCGCCAACATTCTCTGGTGAGTAGCACAGGTGCCTGAAATTCTGCGCGGCAAAATCTTGCCACGTTCCGGCAGGTAGTTCTGTAGCAACTTCACATCTTTAAAATCAATCAAATCAGTCTTATCGATGCAAAAACGACAAACTCGGCGACGATGAATGCGGCGGCCACCGCCGCGGCCCATAGACCGTCGATCCTGATCGTCGTCATTGTCATAACCGCCGCCACGCGGGCGATCTTCATAGTTGGTCGACATAATTATCCTCGTACTAATTAATCAAAAATTATTCGCCGCCACTTGCGTCGGCAAATTCCATCCCGCCGCCGCGCCTGGATGACGCGCCAGAGGTGGGACGTTTGGCAGCTTTCCGCGCTCGCCTGTCTTTCAACTTTTGAGCCCGGCGTCTATCCTCATCGACTCGCACCGTCAAGTAGCGCAGGATTCGATCGTTGACGCGCATACGTCGTTCGAGTTCGGCAATCTCGCGACCTGAACCCTCGATCTCCAGCAATACGAAAGTACCTTCCTTCTGATGGAGAATCTCATAGGCGAGTTGACGCTTACCCATAGTTTCAGCCTTAGTGACAGTGCCACCCTGGTCCGTAATTACTTGTTTGAAGCTGTCCGTCAGGCGGCCCACTTCATCATCGGCGGTTGGATCGACGATGAAAACCACTTCGTACTGTCTTTGTGTATCCAATGCATAACCTCCAGTTAGCGCATAGACGAGACACAAATCTTGTCCCGTCATCAATTTCAATTTTGACAAACCAGCTTCGCGCTGGCCCCCGACGAGGTGTTCAGTTGAACTCACTCATCGCTTTCAAAACACCATCAGCAATTACTGTTCGCACTGCCTGAGCACTAAGCGCGATTGTCTCTTCCAGAATGGCTCGCTCACTTCGCGCAAACGAATCGAGCACAAATCTTCTCGGATCGGAGATGGGATGTTCGGGTTGAATGCCGATACGCAATCTGATGAACTCGTTTGTTCCCAAAGAACTGATTATTGACTTCAACCCGTTATGACCACCCGCAGTACCGCGCTCTCGAATGCGAATCTTTCCGAGCGGTAAGGCCAGATCGTCTGATACCACCAATAGCTGATCCAAGCGTCGCTCTTCTTCTTTGCCGAGCAAACAAGCGACGGCTGGTCCACTCAGATTCATAAAAGTCTGCGGCTTAGCGAGTTTGACGACGCGACCTTCAATCTCACCGCGACCGACCAACGAACTACATTCGCGACGGCCCACCGTCATACGTGCGTCAGCAGCCAACTTGTCAATCAACATAAAGCCGAGGTTGTGCCTGGTCGATTCGTAATCGCTACCAGGATTGCCCAGTCCCACAATGATGAACATTGTTCACTTTGGCCTCTGGCCTTCGGTCTTTGGTCTTAGAATTCGGCTTTCGTTCTAATTCCGATGGAATACCAAAGACCGAAGGCCGAAGACCGAAGGCCAAAGAGAGAAGGGCTTAACCTTCTCCCTCGCCCTCGTCTTCTTTCTTACCCTTGCCGATGACTTCAGGTTCAGCCGGCTCTTCGCCTTCAATCGCAGGTGTTGCCACAGCCTCTTCCTTCACGATGCCGACAGTTGCGATCACCACATCGCTCGGTGTCAGGATTTCTACCGACTCGTAAACAGGAATGTCCGACGCGTGCAGCACATCGTGAACATCGAGATTCGAGACGTCCACGTTGATGACATCGGGAATATGTCGAGGTTCACAGCGAATCTCAATTTCGCGGATGATCTGCTCGAGTACACCTTGCTTTTCTTTGACGCCAATAGGCTCGCCAACAAGGTGAAGCGGAACCGTCACTTCGATCTTCTGACCTTTAACGAGTCGGGTCAGGTCAGCATGAATAAGCCGACCCCTGATTGGATCAATCTGGCGCTCGTGAAACATGACTTCACTCTCGCCAACCCCTTCGACATTGATCGTAAAGATCGTGTTTCGACCAGCCTCAGAGCGCAGGATCGCGGCCAACTCGCTGATCGGCGCAACAGCTGCGACGGTTTCTCCATCACCGCCATAGACTGTGATCGGGACCATACCATCACGTCGCGCTCGGCGCGCATCATTCTTGCCCCGACCCTCGCGTATGGTGGCTTTCACCTTGAATTCTTTTTTCTCCGCCATGATGTCTCCTTACAAACTTTCAGCGACCGGCTGAATCTGCATTCGATTGCCACTTTTGCACGTTTAGCCTTAGGTACTCAGTCGTCCACACACAAGAGTGCGCACAACTGCTCAAACCCGGGCTCAACATACAAAATCGGCAACCGGCATTTTCTGCCGATCGCTGATGGTCTTCATTTTAAAGCCATCAGTGTTTGCCCTTCATACGAAGAGCGAGGAAACGCTGGTCTCCTCATGGATCGACTTGATCGCTTTCGCCAGAAGCGGCGCGATACTTAGTACTTTTATCTTATCAAGCTGGCAGGCGTGTTCGCTAAGCGGAATCGTATTCGTGACAATAATCTTCTCGATATCCGATTCAGCCAGTAAATCGACTGCTTTACCCGAAAACACCGGATGCGTAAAACAAGCGTGAATTCTCTCAGCGCCGGCATCCTTCAAAGCTCGTGCGACCTTCGTAAGCGAACCACCAGTGTCGCACATATCATCAACAATCAAACAACTCTTGCCACGCACGTCGCCAACCACGTTCATGACCTCAGCAACATTTGCCTTCTCGCGACGTTTGTCGCACAACGCCAATTCAGCATCGAGCCGTTTGGCATAAGCTCGGGCGCGTTCTGCACCTCCCGTATCAGGTGCTACCACCGTCAAATTTGGCAACGAGTGTTCCTGGTAATAACCAATGAATACAGGTGCAGCATAAAGGTGGTCGACGGGAATATCAAAGAACCCTTGAATCTGCGCGGCGTGCAGGTCCATCGCCAGCAACCGATCGGCGCCGGCGACTGTGATCAAATTCGAAACCAACTTCGCGGAGATCGGAACGCGTGGTCTATCTTTCTTGTCCGACCTTGCATAGCCGAAGTACGGGATAACTGCGGTAATGCGCTCAGCCGATGAACGACGAAACGCGTCGAGCATCACCAACAACTCCATCAAGTGAGCATCAGTTGGTGGGCAGGTTGGTTGGACGATAAAGACATCGCCGCCCCGGACGTTTTCATCAATCTGAAAGTTGAACTCGCCGTCCGAAAAACGTTCCGGATAAGCGCGTCCCATATCACAACTGAGCTGGCGGCAAATCTCTTCGGCCAACTTCGGGTTCGCGTTTCCAGAGAAGATCTTTATGCCGCCGGTAGTGCCCATAGTTTTGGCTGTGCGAAACAAACAATGAGAAAAAAACAGGCTCATTGCTTCATCGCTTAAATACTGGCTGGGGCGGGTGGATTCGAACCAACGAATGCCGGTTCCAAAGACCGGTGCCTTACCACTTGGCTACGCCCCAGTATCTGGTTGCAAATTAGAAGAGCGTAAAGGCGCGAGCCCAGCTGATTGTAACGTCCGGATGTACTCGTCTCTTGGAAGCGTATTACAGGAAAAAAGCCGCCAGCCGGTTTCAGATTTCAAGTCGGCAGCAGCCTGAGCCCGCGCTTCTTCATCACGAAAAATACCAAAGACGCTCGAGCCACTCCCAGCCAACAAAGCGCCCCGCGCACCTGCCTCAAGCAACGCCAACTTCACGCGCTTGATTTCAGGTTCTATCTCAAAGATCACACCTTCAAAATCATTTTCCAGAGCCCAAAGGTCCGGTTCTGCTGGAATAGGGGCTCCGAAGGAACGTGCAAGGATAGAGGTCGACCCATTTGTTGTCAAGGAAGGAGCATTAAGCGCGTTATACGCTGCTGCTGTTGAAACACCAACCGGCGGAGTGATGACAATCAGGTACTCAACTGGTCCATCAGGACGTGCTGAAATTCTACTGCCGGTTCCCTCACCTACACATGTGCCACCGGTAAGAAAGAACGGAACATCAGAGCCGATTGTAGCG
>DATIBX010000319.1:0-5203 GCA_035457105.1 Pyrinomonadaceae bacterium | reverse complement strand
GACAAGAACGAGTTAATTGGAATTGTCGGGGTGTCGGTCGACATAAGCGATGCGAAAGTCGCCGAAGCTGAGCGAGCGCGACTGTTAGATCGCGAGAAGCTGGCCCGTGAGGAAGCAGAACAGGCAAACCGCTTGAAGGATGAATTCCTGGCTACTCTGTCGCACGAACTCCGTAATCCGCTGAACGTAGTCATCGGTTATTCAGAAATACTCAGGCGTAGTGTTGGTGGTCAGAATCAAGAGTTTGTGCACACCGCTGCCGAAGTCATTAGACGCAATGCGCTCGCGCAATCTCAACTTGTTTCCGATCTGCTTGATCTTTCGCGTTTGCAAATGCGCAAGCTCACAATCAATCGTCAACCGCTAATATTATCGACAATCATTTCGGACGCCATCGATACAGTAAAAGTTGAAGCAGAAGCGAAGAACATCAGCCTCGATGTCGAAGCAAGTGAAGACTTGCTGGTAGTGGATGGCGATCCAGTTCGGCTAGGACAAATCGCATGGAACCTCCTGAACAATGCTGTTAAGTTCACGCCAACTGGCGGAAAGATAACGATCTCGCTTTCTGCGGATGGACCAAATGCGAAATTGATCATTAGCGATACGGGTCAGGGTATCGCGCCAGATTTTCTCCCGCATGTGTTTGAAATTTTCCGCCAGGCAGACGGCAGCAGTTCGCGCAAGCAAGGCGGACTGGGAATCGGACTAGCCCTGGTCAAGCAGTTGGTCGAACTGCACGGCGGTTTAATAACGGCCAGCTCCAAAGGCTTGGACCAGGGAGCGCAATTTACGATCTGGCTGCCGACACAAGCTGCTAAGGAAACTCCCAAGCTCTCAGATGCCCATCGGTCGGAACGAGCCCTAAGCCAGAAACAAATTTTGGTTGTGGATGACTCAAAAGAGACGACTGACATGTTGAGCCGGCTTCTGCAAATGGAGGGAGCTGATGTCAGAACGGCGCGCAGCGGGTTCGAAGCAATCGAAGTCGCATCAGACTCACAATTCGATCTAATTATTTCTGATATCTCGATGCCCGGAATGGATGGTTACGAACTGCTCAACAGGCTGCGGAGTATGCCCTTCTTAAAAAAAGTGCCGGCGCTTGCTTTAACAGGATTTGGAAGCGCGTGTGATATTTCGCGAGCTCACGAAGAGGGATTTGCACAACATTTCACCAAACCGCTTGATATCGACAAACTACTGGACAGTATTAAAACGCTAACCTCTCAGAACGACCTTCAAGAGCAATAGTGTTCGAAGACCACGCACGGAACTTTCAAAACATACACTCCCGACCTCAAATCCAAAAAGTTTCCGCCGATTTTTCTCAAAAGATGAAGATGGAATAGCTGTTGCAGTTGTCCTACCCGCAGCAGTCGACTTGTGTCGCTGTGTCCAATAAGAACGAGGAGGATTAGAAAATGGGTTTACCGAACAAGGACGAGATGGAAGGCAAATTCGATCAAGTCAAAGGAAAAACAAAAGAGACTATCGGCAAGGCTATTGACGATCGCGAGCTCGAGCACGAGGGACAAGCGGATAACGCGGGCGGAAAAGTTCAGGAAGGATTTGGCACAGCTCGACGCAAAGTAGGTGAAGCGATCGAAGATGTTGGCGATGCCATCAAGCGCTAACGCCTAAAATCAAATAGAAAAATCAGGACCCGTATTCAATCGTACGGGTCCTTTTTTTGTGTGCCTGAATTTGCTCTACTCTGTGCAACCTTTGTGGTCTCTGTGTCTCTGTGGTGGTGGGCAAAGTACCAAGAGAAGCTTCACCACAGAGAGACAGAGACCCACAAAGGTTGCACAGAGAAGGTTCTTGTTTTTCGAACCTATTCGGCTCGAACATTCTCAGCCCCTAGTTCCTGGAGCAGTTCTTCAATTCGTCCTACTTCTTCGTCTTCCCGCCCCTCGACGCCAATCAGAATTCCGCCGCCCCGTAGTCCGGCATCGTAAACACGAGCCCGATATTCTGGAATTCCGGCTCCAATTAAAGCTCCAATAACTCCACCGGTGGCTCCTCCAGCTCCCGCTCCGGCTAATGCGGCGGCGATTGGGCCAGCGATCACCAGGTTGATCCCCGGCAAAAAGAGTGTTGTTCCAACTGCTGCAATCGCAGCCAAAACAGCTCCAACGGCTCCGCCTACCGCTCCACCAATACCCAGTCCGTCGGCAGCATGTGAGCGGGTCTGCAGCGCGAATTCCTTACTGCGAGTTGCGTCCGACATCATCACGCTGATGTCATCTCGAGTGAATCCCCGTTTCATGATCGCGTCTACCGCAGCTTCAGCTCCAACTTTGCTCTTAAAGAGTCCTGTCACTAATTTCGGCTTAGTCATAAAGTCCCTCCAACCAAAGGTCTGTCTAAAGGGAAAAGTGGCAACCTTTGTGCCGGGAACGGCGCGGAGCGAAGTGCAACAAAAGACAAGGATATTTGAGGAAAAAAGTTTATTGTACACCGGCAAACCAAACACACACCCGAGGCTACTGTTTGAGTTTGGTACGTCTTTAGCGGGGCCGAGTTACGGCTGAAAATCCGAAACCACTTTGAAAATTCTCCAAATTAGCTCAGCATCAACATTTGGCGGAGGCGAACGCTACGTCGTAGATCTTACGAATGCCCTTCAGTCGCGCGGACACGATCTCTACGTCATTGTGCGACCTAATTCACCGTTGCCGACGTACCTGGAAATACCGAAAGACAAAATTAAAGAGCTGCCGCTGCGAAATGCGCTCGACGCTCCCAGCGCTCGCGAACTCGACAAGTTCGTCAAAGAGAATCAAATAGATGTTGTACATGCTCACATGGCCCGTGACTATTCGCTCGCGGCTTACGCAACACGGCGAAATTCTAACGCAAGATTTTTCGTTACTCGGCATGTACTATTCAAATTGAACGCACTTCATCGTCGTACCCTTTCACGTGCGACCCGGGTAATTGCTGTTTCGCACGCAGTTGAGCGTGAGCTAAAAGCACAACAACTCGTGACGGATGACCAGATCGCGGTAATCCCAAATGGGATCAATGTTGAAAAATTTATCCGGGCCGAGGCTGGCTTTGATCGTCAACAGTTCATTGCAGAAAGGAATCTACCGAACGCTCGCATGTGGGTGGGAACAGTCGGCGAGTTACGCACTTTAAAGAGACACGACGACTTCATTCGCGCAGCCGCAAAGGTAGTCCAAACTATTCCTGACGTTCATTTCATCGTTGCCGGTATTGATCCCTCTAAAACGGGGGACGTACGCAGGGAGCTCAAGCACTTGGTTGCCGAGTTGGGACTCAAAGATCGGGTTCATTTCCTTGGCTGGCTCGACAACGCAGCGCAACTTTATTGCCTGCTAGACATCTTTGTGTCTGCATCGGAGATTGAATCGTTTGGTTTGGTGATTGCTGAAGCGATGAGTGTGGGCACGCCGGTAGTCGCAACGATGACTGAAGGAGCGAAGGAAGTTTTAGAGAATCAAAGGACAGGAATACTCGTCCCAATCGGTGATACTGAGGAAATGGCGAACGCGATTAATTCGCTTCTGTATGGTGATGAGAAAAGACGGGTAATAGGCGAGACCGGACGTAAAACCGTGAGCCAAAGGTTTAGCCTGCACCGAATGGTCGACGATATCGAACAACTTTATCAGCTGTAGGGGCGGCACTCCGTGGCCGCCCCAAGGGATACCTTCGTCGCGCCGACGATCGAAGATGGACGCGGTCGCGCCGACGATCGAAGATGGGCGCGGTCGCGCCGACGATCGAAGATGGGGCGCCACGGAGTGGCGTCCCTACAACTGATCGATTTTGGCGGCGAGGATAAAATCACTCTCGGTTAGACCATCAATCTTGTGGGTCCAGATAGTTATTTCTGCTTTTCCCCAACCGAAGCAAATGTCAGGATGGTGGCCCTGTTCTTCGGCGAGCTCCGAAACTCCATTCACAAATGTCTGCGCTTCACGAAAGTCAGAAAACTTGTAAGCCTTCCGCAGATGATGCTCGTTCACCACTTCCCAGTCGTTCAGTTGAGACACCAATTTGTTGATTGCTTCAGTTTCGAGCGGCGGTACACCACCACGACACGGTACGCATTGTCGACTAGCCAACTCACTCATAAATTTTTACTCCACCAATTTTTTAGGAAGCAACTCCTTCGAGAGCTTTCTTAAGAATCGCTATCTGCCCCGCATGATAAAGATCGTGCTGGACACCACCGTGCAACGTCACATAAGTACTGGAGAAAGGTATAGTGGGATCATCAATGATCGGTTTATCGAGCCTTGCTTCGTCAAGATTCGCAATTGCCGCCACCAATTGACGGTGCGTCTCGATCAATTGTTGTTTAGTCCGTTCCCACGCTGACTCGCTATGATCAGAAACTTTGGCCCAATCCTCTTCAGTCGATAGTTGAGCTCGATCTCCCGCCAGGCGGCGACTGCACGCGCGCTCCCACGCTTCAATATGGAGAACCAGTTCCCAGATCGAATGGGCACCCGCAACTGGATGAGCAGCAGCCTGCTCAGCTGTTACGCCTTCCAGTAATGTTAGTACTGCTGGACCATGCCAGGCCTCGCCTTCGAACGCTCGGTGGAACTGATCGCTTATTCTTTCCCGTTCGGTCAATTGTTTAGATTCTTTTGCTGTTGCCATCTTTAATTCCTCCAACTGTTGCAGTAACGCTTCCCTTTCCTCGTAAATCCGACTGAGCGAACCGGTGATAGCCGTGTTCTCTAATTGAGCCGGATCAAAACCACGCGCGCGAAGCTGCATATCAAACTCTGCAGATTTATCGCGCAGCTGACGTTCCAGATCACTAATCTTATTAGACCTCTCCGCTTCCATTTGTAGATTCTAACTGTTTAGTATACAGATGTGCAGTTTAGGCGAATCCCGCCACTTCTTAATGCGTGTTGGGAAGTCGGCTGCGTTGGGATCGGTTGCCATGAGTGGTCTTGGTCTTTAGGTCCTAGCGGCCTTTTGGCCGATTCAAGTTGGAAGTGCAACACCAAGTCCCCTGCGCCGAAGGCGTGGAAGAAGGTAGCCAGGGGTGAAGCGAAGCGGAACCCCTGGACCAGTAGGCTAACGAGTCCGAGTCCTGACAGGGCGGCAGTTGACTACTGACATGCATTCTGTCGCTCTGTCAGAGCTCTGAAAGGATTGTCTCCCATCTTCCCAGGGTTTCCGCTTCGCTTCACCCCTGGCTACCTTC
>DATIBX010000318.1:0-2938 GCA_035457105.1 Pyrinomonadaceae bacterium | reverse complement strand
CCGTAAACTGCATCGGCGCCCTCTTTCGCAAAAGGAACCAGCAGCGAAGGTATATCTGCTGGGTCATACTCCAGATCAGCATCATGAATGATACTGACGTCCCCTGTTGATCGCTCGATCGCCTTGCGTAGAGCAGCACCTTTTCCAAGATTTCGCTCGTTTCGTAGAAGCACTATGCGAGCATCCTCCGAGGCCAGACGTTGCAGGATGGTCCAGGTCCCGTCAGTACTCTGGTCGTCCACCACAATGACTTCCAGACTACTTATTAGCTCGCTCTCCAAGGCAAGCACTCTCCGCAGGCTTGCTTCTACAACATGGCGCTCGTTGTAAACCGGCACCATTACGCTTAATCGAAACGCCGTGAGGGACGATTCGACGTGTGTAGCCTCACGAGAGGGTTGGGTATATTCGCCTTGGGTTCGTGTCAACATTTCTGCATCCAATTTAAAGAAAGAAGTGTTCCTACTCCGCCACAATTCACCGGTGCCTAGGTCCTAAAATCTCCAAGCCAAGTGTGGGGGACGATAAATGATTCAAACTTCTGAATGTTTTCGCTTAGGCTTTGCTTCGTCGCTTCATTACCAGATAACCCACAGCGACTACTACAACGACGATCGCCACAATCATGGTCCAGTCGAGTTTCATAAGTTTCGATCCGCTCCAGCCAATTGATTGGAAACATAAGTCCGAATCACTAACAATAAGTTGCTAATTACGTACCGCCATTCTTGGGAAAGCTGTCGGGGCCGCACTAGTACTGGTCTTGGCCTTCAGTGCGTCCGCCGTATGGTAAATGACCTTATCTTTATCCGGAATAATTCCAAGAATTTCGACGTCGTCGCCGATCACCGCAGTGAAGCGCTTACTTCCACGAAGAACCGCATCATCACCTTTTTTGAAGCCCCAAGCGATAGCTGCGGGAGCTGTATAGGGAAAAACAAGTGCTGACGTTAAGGCGGCTCCGGCAGCGACTTGCCCGGATCGATTGCTACCGTCGGCAGACGTTGTAAGTTGTGCCGGTAACTTTGTTCCGTCGACGGCGACGATACTTTCAAGTTTGCAGGTCAAAGCGCCGCCACGTCCCAAAATCCCAGCCTTTTTTACCCTCACAACTCGTGCCGTGGCGATGGCCCCGCGCATTATTGTCAGTACTCCATCGACGTAAATTGGACTGACAACTGCAAATTTTATTGTGCTGCCTTCCTTCGCACTGGCGGAAGAGACGGGGTAAAGACTCTCAATCAGAATACCCATTCCTCGCGGGATCTTCACTTTTGCAGTAACCGCTTTCTGAGTGCTTTCTGGCTCACTCAAAGCTGCCGGCCCGTTTGGTACCGCAGTCATGATTCGGAGTACAGTCTCGGGAACGCCACGCCGCCTTAGGTCGTCTAAAACGGGCGGAAATACGTCAAAGTTGCATCTTGAGGTGGTGATTCGAGCGACAATGGCGTCGGCTTTCATGCCGCGTCTTACCATCAGCAATACATCACGATTTTGCAGGGGTTGAGCGACACCCTGGTGAGCAGAAGGCCTTTGGCAGAACACAGCAGTAGCGATAGTTAAGAGCAGTACGCCAGCAGCACCTAGAGTCGATCTTGCCTTCCTTTTCATGATGGATAGACTCCCGTTTTTGAGCAAACTTCATCCTTGAGGCCATGATTCTCCGCAAGCGATATGCCGTGCCGGAAAGTGAGTTAAATGGTGAAGAATCGTCCAATCCGGCCATTTTGGACTGTGCGTTGCAGATACAACTGCTCGCCAGCGAGCACTTTGCAGGGGCAGGGCTTCAGCGATTGTGTGAAAACTCAACTTCTCATTCTCCCCAAGCTTCAGCTTGGAGTTACGAGACCCTGTGTTTTCCACACAGTCGCTGAAGCCCGCTGTGAATGGGAGGCGAGTTTTCAAATTTGTGAAGCAAAGCTTACTGGATCCAGTCTTTGCTGCCCGTCACCCTCGCATACACGACACCGAACTCTTCCAGCTGAGGCTGAATCAAAAACCGGGACGTTACCGTCTCCGCTTTTTGCTCGAGGTAAATAAAGTCTCGAATCTCACTAGCCTCACATTTAGTGGAGGAACCAACTGAAAGGGGACTGACCACGGGATCCGCACAGAGCTTTCTGTCGCTGTAATACAGCACAGTCATCTCCAGGGATTCGGGACAAGTACTGATCGCACCTCGGTCCTTCGATGCCTTCTTAGAAACCTCTGCAATAATCTCAAATTGTGGATCGGGTTTGCAGTATCGAACTACCTCGACCCAACCAGTGAGGACGAAGGCCCCCACCACTAAACCCGCGATTGCCTTCAAAGGCGACTCGAACCAGTTGTAGAGATCTTCTATAGCAAGAGCAGTAAGGATGGCATAGGCGGGCAAAACAGGGACTACATACCATTGAAATTTGGTTGTCGCCGCAGAAAATAAGAGCAGGGGAAATAAGGCGAGGATTAAGAGAATGCGCGATTCATTCCGTCGAAATGCAGCAAATATTGAAACGGGTGCAAATAGCACCCACGGCCAAACAAACTCCCAGAACACGCCGAGATAGAAGAAAGGGCCGTAGTGATAACTGTGAAGATCAGCGGTAGAGCGTTGCAGGACGTGTCTGAAAAAATACTCATCCACAAATGTCCTGCCATGCAGCAGAATCAGTACCAAATGCCACGATGCGGTAAAAGCTATAAACAGGATAACGCCGGTTCGAAACTCCCTTAACTGGATGTCTTTTAATCGCCTGTCGAAGACTAGTGATAGGACAATGATGGCGGGTGAAATTATGCCTGCAGCACCTTTTGTTAAAACCGCCAACGAGCAAGCCAAACCCGTCAAGAGCCAGAATCGGGGCTCAGTCTCTGACCGCAGATACGAATAGCTGGCGACCAGGATAAAGAAGGTCAACGCGACGTCAGTCGTACCTTGGCGAGCATTGAAGACGAA
>DATIBX010000317.1:0-18227 GCA_035457105.1 Pyrinomonadaceae bacterium | reverse complement strand
CGAGCCTTGACCCAAGTCCCCTTTCTACTTAAATCGCTTGAGGCGATCCTCGCTCGTGCAAACCTTCCCCAAGCGGTCGTCGATGCTATTGCTATCTGGACTCAAATCGCGGGGCAACCAATCGAAGAAGCACCGAGTCCGATGGCATTTGTGCCGGCACTCATTCATTCAGTTGGACCGTTCTATCCGGTCGAAGGAATTGGCAGCATTCCCCGTGTGTTGACACGAATAGCAGCGGACGCCGGGGTGGAGTTTCAGTACGGCACTACAATTCGATCTATCGTTTGTGAGGGTGGGCGAGTAAGCGGAGTTGAAACCAACCGTGGCGAGTTTGTGCCGGCAGAAGCTGTGATCTCCGATTACAACGGCATTGGTACCTATCTCGAACTGCTGAACCCCACTCCGACAACAGCGCAAGCTAAGCTCAAAAAGCTCCCGCTGCAGTCGCCTGGTGCCTGTGCCTATTTGGCGGTTCGCGGTGAAATCAAGCCACCGTATCTACGATTTCAACTACCTGGAAATGGCGAACTTTGTCGACTGTTCGTCACACCAACCGTTGTCGTTCCCGAGTTGGAGAAGAATGGCTGGTCACCTGCGCGTCTAATCAGCCCGATGAGACATGAGGTGGCCCAGGGCATGTCGATGGCAGAGCAACGTGAGTACCTGGATCGTCTGTTGGAAGAGAGTTGGTGGCAAGAGGGTCTTAACGAAATTCGTCTTCTCGCCACCCGAGTACCGTCGGAGTGGGGCACACAATACAACCTCTATAAGAACAGTATGAATCCCGTGATGACTGCCGGCTTTATGCGTGCCGGACGTTTGGCCCATAAGAGTCCTTACGCGCGCGGTCTCTATCTCGCCGGAAGTTCCACGCATCCCGGACAGTGGGTGAGTTTCTGCGCCATCTCCGGAATCCTCGCCGCTGATGAACTGCTCGACGACATCAACTGATGTTGACTACAACCCTCAAAACACTTTCTTCGGGTCGTCAGTTGCGAGTGGCCCGTGTTGGTAGTGGTCCACCTCTGGTCCTTCTGCATGGTTATCCGGATAACTTGCAGATCTGGTCCGAGCTTGCGTTACGACTTGCGGACGAATTTGAAGTCATCGCTTTTGATTGGCCCGGAATGGGATACAGCGAAGCGACACCAGGCGGTACGACACCATTTCATATGGCTGAGCGGCTGCGGACAATTCTTGATGAGCTGCAGATTGAACGTGCCAGCCTTGTCGGAATGGACATGGGAGGCCAACCAGCACTGGTATTTGCCGCTAACTTTCCTGAGCGAATAGATCGCCTGGTTGTCATGAACTCGTTGGTCCTATGGGATGAGGAGACTTCATGGGAGATTAAGGTGCTGCGCAAATACGGTTGGAATCGTTTTATCATACGGAAATTGCCCGGCATTGTTTTTTGGCGTGCCGAGAAGAGCTTTCTACCACATCATCTCAGCCTTCCTCTCGATCTAAGATCGGATATGTGGCAAAGCTTTTCACAGAACGACGTTCGGTTTTTTATTGCTCGTCTTTGCGCCGGGTACCAAGGAACGCTGATGCAGTTACCCGCTGCTTACCAGAAAATCACATGCCCCACATTTGTCCTTTGGGGAGAGCGCGATCAACACTTCCCACCAAATCACGCAAAGCGGCTGAACGCGTTGGTGCCTGGTTCAAAGCTCGAAATTATACCCGGAGCAAAGCACTGGATGGCGTGGTATCTTGCCGACACGGTGGCCCAATCAATCCGTACTTTTCTTGCGTGAATATCTTGACTGAGCTTCAAGTGTGAGGTTAGACCACCTTGCGTGCTCTGGATCACCGCAGTTTTACACCGAAGGTATATCAATTCCTTTTAGAACCATGACGAAAAAGATCATGAGGGTTGAGCATACCGGCGACCAATTTGCGGTGGAGCCTCCTTCACAGTCGTGCTACTGCCCCGAGCCGCTTTCAGACGCCCTGCCGCAAAGTCCGATGAGCGGGACTGGTCAGCGAAACAAGTGAGCTGTCGCCTGCGTGTGAAGATAAGTCAGGTATCGTGTTTTCAGAACCGAGCTGGCCGAACTTTCAACCGTTAATGAGTTGAGAGATTTCGCAAGGGTTGTTAATCCCAATGCATGCACTTCAACCGTCGATTTCGAAAAGAATTTCCGCTGTGCTGCCACGCCTCGTTGTACTCCTGTCTCGGCAATCGCCAGCAACCGGTTGTTAAGTTCAGACAATACTCGACCGAGAGATGCAATCGCCGGTACGAGTGGCTCAACAAAATCATCACTTTGGAGCTCTGCCAAATCTAACTCCTCTTCAGTTTCAGCCACACCATCGTTGCGGACTTCACTACTCGCACGGTCCGTAAATGAGTCGAAGGCGAGTTGAAACACTGGAAGCCCCTCATCGGAACGTAAGATCGATATTGGTTCAACCAACAACTCGTCATCCTCGTAGGCAAGTCGCGCGACAAACCGCCAAACTGAACCAGCTGACGGCGACAATTCTTCCAGAGTACGGATTGACTCCCTGGTCCATTCGCGAAAAGGCAGCGAGAGAGTCAACACCTCATTCATCCTGTCATATGTCTCCCAGCTGAAAGTTTGTGAGATTTCGTCGAACGACCGTTTGCCAAAAGCTAACGGCTCTAGTACCACAATCATGTCTAATGGATTTGGTTCTCTCAGGCCCAGTGGCTGCTTAGTTGCCACGTACTTTCGTAAGCTGGTCCAGGATGAAAAGACGCGCTGATCAAAATCGAGCGCGTCCGGAACAGTCATTCCAAGCACAAGGGCTGTAGTTTTTGTCGAACTCGAAAGGCGTCCGTTTGCGGTCCGTCTACCGTTGTGAAGCTTGATCGTAGAGGTCGCAACTTGCTTTGGACTTTGCGTCCCAGACCACGGACCTTCTCCGTAGAATCGTTGCCGCGCAGCAACGCGCTGTATCTCGGGACGAGCATAGGACCATGACAGAAACTCTTTTGTCTGATTGGCCCAGAACAAAACGGTAAGACCGGCATAACCTGAACCAGTCTGCCATGTGTAAGCTCCCACACCAGCTAGCTCAAGCTCCGCAACCTCGACATATAACCCACGACTCGACCCGGCAAGAGCAAGTGTCTGCTGGTCATTCCCGGTTCGGATGGCGTCCATTAAGGCATAGACTCTTGCCATCTGAATCAGAAGCCGGTCCTCGTCGGCCCGAGCTTCACGTCTTAGTATTGATTTAACTTCGTCAGCCACAGATTTTAAGGCGAGCGAAACTCTGGGAAGTTGTGCGCCTTGCGCAGAAATGGCCAAAGTCACCAGTCGCTCTGCAAGAGCCTGAGACGTGTGGCTCAAACCAACTGCCACTGCGTCTTCAAGAACACTGCATGCCGAGTCGAGGATTTCCCTCTTTGTTCTCGGAGTCCCTGACAATTCAACTAACGAATGTTGGGCAATCGATCTTGGAACCTCAAAACCAAGCGCTGCCCGTAACGCCAGCACTGCAGCAACTCCCGCACGTTTGCCTGTTGGCTTTGGCAAGATCATTCCGTCGAGACCACCTCCGGGCACAAAACGAACCTCGAGACCGCCGGGCTGCAGACGAACAACAACTGTTTCATCGTATTCAATCACCGGTGGCAGCGAGTTCTTCTCCAACAGCGCCACTCCCTTTCGGTAATCGGTCGCACCAACCCAGGACTTCAAGACGTCTGGAGTAAGCAATGCCACTTCCGGCTTGAGCGAATCTTCAGTTACGGCTTCCTTCGGTTGAGTCGGGCTTGATTGTTGGCTTTGAATAAACAAACCGGCCGCCAGTATGTGTTGACACACGTCAGGCGCAGGGCAGTTACACTTAGCGTTTGCGGGACCACTCTCCGGCATTGACACGGTGAACGGCGGAACAGTGAGCCGTAACGATCCTTGCACCTCGTCGAGAATTTCGATCTGCAGCCGTTCGAGATCTTTCCGCGCGCGCCGGAGTAGACCAACACTGGCCAGCGCCGCCCAAGCCGCGTCATCAAAGTTGTTGACAAGGTCAACTAGTTTGTCTAAGAGATTGTCTTTGCTAGCCATTCTGCAAAGTGTTTCGGCGTCAAAGCGGCAATGTCCATTCCCACGGCCGCTAGCATTTCACCCATCTGAGCGTCGTAACCCGCATTGGCGTTTTCATCTAAAGCCGCGAGCCCCAACAACCTGACTCCACCTTCGCGCAGTCGTCGGCAAGATGTGACCAGCGTGCGCGGCGAAGCACCTTCATAGAAGTCGCTAATCAAAACGACGATGGTGCGATGTGGATCCTCCACGAGTTGTTCACAATACTGCATGGCTTGACCGATATTTGTCCCGCCACCAAGCTGCACGCTCATCAATATTTCCACAGGGTCATCAACATGCGAACTTAGATCAACGACTGATGTGTCGAACACAACCAGCTTGACGTCAATGAGCGGTAACCCACTTAAGATCCCCGCCATCACAGCACTGTAGATGACTGAACTCCCCATACTTCCGCTTTGGTCCACACAAAGAATTATTCGCCATGGTAGCCGACGCTGGATGCGTGAGAAGAACAACACTTGTTCAACTACGATCTGCTTTCTTTGGGTATCAAAGTTTTTGAGGTTCTTGCGAATGGTGCCGCGCCAGTCGAGATTCTGGGCCATCTTTAAATTCGAGTGTTGGAAGCGATTTCGTCGTCCTGCAAAGGCCCGTCGTACTTCGGTGATAAGTCGCTGCTTAATCTCCTCCACTACGCTTCTGATCACTCGTCGCGCTTCATTCAACACCTCGCCTTTTAAATGACCGCGAAAAGTAAGGAGTATCTTGAGAAGGTCGAAGGATGGTTCAAGGCGACTTAAGATCTCGGCGTCAGTCACCAGTTCTGTTAGTCCATAGCGATCGAGTGCGTGCTTTTCGATTAACGAGACGGTCTCTTTTGGAAACAGCTCGCGTACTTCACTAAGCCAGTGTGGAACTGTTAACTGACTGGGGTCGAGAGTTCCGTCTCGTTTACCAGTTTCCTCTTCCTGATCGCGAACACCACGACCGCGATACTCTCGCGAATAGAGAAAGTCTAACGCCGTTTCGATACGCTGCTGTTCGAGACTCATAGAAGCAGGCAGCTGATCTTGCGCATACTTGCCGAGTACCAGACGCCAGCGAGCCAACGTTTCGTCGCGACCTCTATTCATTGTCGTCATCCTCAAGCCAATGACCCAGACCGTCGCGCGTGAGCGTCTCGAGCACGAGCTCAGTCAGGCGACGATTGAGTTCCAGCTCTCCCTCGCTGGTCCGATACTGGACCAGTTCACCGAGTTGGTCCTTCCCGTACAATCCGGCGACCCGACTCGCCACCTTATCAGTCTCTCGTGGCGTTAGATCAGCAAGCGCCAGTCGCAGACTCGGAAGCGCGGTGATAAATTCCTTTTCGTCCCAACTCGCAATGATCTCGTCAAGAGATTGAACGAGCTGGAGGTTCTGCCAGGCCGCCTCGCGACATGTCTTCAAAAGTCCTCGCAGGAACCCAACACGCTTTTGAGAATCTGAAATTCCTCGAAGGTACCCAACTACCAGTTCATCAAGCTGAATTTGATCGATGCGGCCAGCGCTAAATAAGAGACCGGCAATTGCTCCGGAGATCGTTCCATATGTCGGATGACCGTGATTTTGCGCTTTCAGAACACGATTGGCTGCTTCCCAGAATAGTTCCGAATCGAGTAACCCTTCTGCGGTCGTACCGGCAGCAAGCAACTCTCGCATCGACACTAGAGCCTCGAGAGTGGCCGCCAACTCTTCCTCAGGACACTGGGCTATGCCGGGAACGAGATAACAACTCCGCTGGTAGGCAGTCTGTAACAATGCCGGGACTTCCTTCAGGGAGTGCGCTTCCAAAGGTTCTCGCGACTGCCACAACAACAGCAACTGATTGGCTGCGGCAACCGCTTCAACAAAGGACGGTTCCTCAGCGACTCTGGCAGCGATCAGGTTAAGCAACTGGCCAGTGTGCTGATGTAAGCCCATCCGGCAAGCTTGTATGAGTATCGAAACCGCGGCGCTCGCACTCCTGCCTTTTCCTTCCTCATCCAATCGCCCAATTGCTTCGCGCAAGCGATTACTAGCAGCTTCCTCGATGGTCGCGCCATAAACAGCAGCGTCGACCAACGCGCCTTCGGTCATCGGGCTCCAGGCGTATTGCCAATGTTCATGAATTCGTTCCAGGCCGGTGCCGCGAACAAAATCCGGTCCCGCGACCATTCCCGCAAAAGGCACCTGAAGAAAGTTTAGACAATGAAGGAGCCGGCTAGTGCGGCGATGCTGCTCGCGGCGATAGATCTCCAGCGAGATACGTTTCTTGAGCGAGTCTTTAATGTCCAGTCGCGCACGCTCAGCCTCTTTACGAAAACTGGAGACGATGGGAGGCACGCCCGCACTGGCTGGAACATCTCCGATCTCTTTCCCCGTAAGCACGTGAGCGACAATGCCCATCAGCACTGTACCTTCAGCATCCATCGACCCTTTGACGAAACAGCTTCTGACTCCATCTAGCAAGTCTTCGCGAGTTGGACCAGGATGCCCACGTAGTGACGCCAGGAGTCGCGCTTGTTGTAGGGCCGCGATCTCATCGGCGGTCGACAACGCGTTCTGCATGTCTCGCTTACGACTGAGTGCACCAATCTCCACCAGAATTTCCGTGGCAATTGTGCCGAATGGATCTGCGTCTGAGTCAGAGAAGCGGCGCCACAAGCGGTTGTAATAATCAGGCGACGGCATACCAGCAGCGTAGCCGTTAAGCGCGTCGAGCTGTTCAAAGCTGTAACGAATAACGGCTTGCTGGGTTGAATCGGTCGACGGCAACTGTTTGTTGGTAGGTTCGAGTTTTGTTTTTACCAGTCCGGGAAGAACCGCGGTATGGAATCCACCAGTAACGACAAGCAAGGACCTGCGTGTTTGGTTTCGCGACAACTCTTCTGCAATCGCGCGGGCCATCGCTTGCTCACGTGCGACCGTTCCATCAGAGCGTAACAGTTCCCCGCTCGCATCACGACGTGCAAAGAAACAGTAACCGGCGAGCTCTCGAGTAAACGCTTCGGTCGAGCGGGATTCAAAGTTTGCTTCGAACAAGTGGTCCCACATTTCATTAAAATCGCGGCAACCAACTCGTTGGGCCAGTGCATGCAAATATTGACTCCGTTGCAGATGCGACTCTTCCATTAACGATTCAATGCGAGGTTTTGTGGCTATCTTGTCCGCAGTGTGTTCTGCAAGAATTTGATCGGAATAATCCAAATCGATAAAACTCAACTGCGATCCAATTTCGTGTCCTACTCGCAGAGCAACCAGTTCGGGCGAGTAGTCACAAAAGGGGTAATAGGCGGCAAAGCGGGCGGGCCCGAGATCCAGTTCGCCTTCAGCAGGTTTGTAAAGCTTGCGAGCGACGTCGACGAAGTGTGTATAGACGGCAATCGGGGCCTTTGTTTCGGGATCGAGAATGGTTGGGATGAGCGGTGTGAAACTGGCTGGTCCTTCGACCAGAATAGAGGATGGCTTCAGTTCACGAATCAAGCGTGCCAGGTGCCAGGCGCAAGCTGGACTGTGATGTCGAATCGGAAAGTAGAAGCATTCCGGTGTATTGAGCGAATCAAGAACTCGATTCAACTCGACCGTTAATTCCTCACTTGCAGTATCGACTTCCAAAACAACCTATAGGTCGAATAGGTCCACTTGGTCCTATAACATTCACTTACCGGTCTAAACTCTTTCGTGCTTCCCAGTATGATTGCCACGCGCGACTCTTCTTCGCACGGGCCTTAACCACCACGTCGAAATACTGTCGCAGCTTCTTTGCATCTTCCGGATTATCTTTCAGCACTGTGCCCAACAACTGTCGAGCGATGTGAGCACCTTCCATCGAGCCGTTGCCGAAATAGTGCGCTTCGAGTCCCGCTGAGAAACCGACAGCTACAGCTTCGGCAGTCGACATCACCGTAGAAGGTCGTTCAACTACAGTGCCATCGGCGGCTGAGCCAGATCGCAAATCCTGAAAGGTCGAGACCAACACCTCCATCACGTCCGGAGGACAACTAACCGGAACATTCGCTTCTCGCAACAGCGTTTCGGTTTGTTCGGTAACGAGCTTGATCTCCAACTCTCTCTTTCCAATCGGATTCACCGTCTCGAAGTTAAAGCGGCGCTTCAAAGCACTCGACATTTCGTGCACACCGCGATCACGAATATTTGCGGTGGCCAATACATTGAATCCCTTTCCGGCAAAGAGCACGGTGTCGCCGCCCGTGAGTTCGGGAACTTGAAGGACCTTGTCTGACATGATGCTGATCAAACAATCCTGGATTTCCGGCTGACAGCGTGTAACCTCTTCGAATCTCACGATCAACCCGTGCTTCATAGCTGAATACAACGGCGACGGAACGAGGGCAGCAGGTTTAGGTCCTTCGGCAAGTAACATTGCGTAATTCCACGAGTACTTGATCTGGTCTTCAGTAGTTCCGGCTGTTCCTTGAATAGTAAAGGTTGAAACGCCCGAGATTGCGGCTGCGAGTAATTCTGAAAGCATCGACTTTGCAGTTCCTGGTTCACCAACCAGCAGCAAGCCCCGGTTCCCGAGCAACGTAACGATGCAACGATCAATGAGTGCGTCGTCACCGTAAAACTTTCGGCGGATGATTATCGACTGGCCTTCGTGCGACAGAGCCTTCTCATTAGATCCGATTACAAAAGTCCGCACTGCCTGGGGCGAGAGATGCCAACCATCGGGTCTCTTTCCGGAATCGTTTGCTTTCAGGGCAGCCAACTCATCCGCGTAAAGAACCTCGCAGGGAGGCCGCAACGCCTTTAACTCGTTGTATGGTCCAAGTGTGGTCATGATCAAAACTCAGCTTGCTTTTCCCAATCCTCGGCGTAACCGGTTCCTTCGGCGGCAGCCAATCGAATGTCGTTCCAGCATTCGGTGAGCAATACTCTCGGCAACTCTCCGAGCGTTATCTCTTCCGACATTGACAAATCTCCTTCGAGAGACTTCCGCGCAAAGCGCAGTCGTTGTAACGCAACTGTCCGGTTCTCTTCGGGCAAACTGTTGCCAGTAAACTCGATAACCGCTTCAATCCCAAGGCTCAAAAAGGTTTTTTTGTACTCGTAAAAGATGCCGGCATCCTGGGCCGCACCGCGAGTGTAACCCTGACGCGTCAGCCGGTTGCGTAAGGAAAAGGCTTTAACTACGTAGCCCAGGAAATCAGTGATTTCAGTCGCTTCCTTCATATCTTCGCTCAGTTCGAAACGCTCTTTGCCAAACTGTTGGAACAGAGGCTCGACCTTGTAGTCGGAAAAGTGTTGCAACCAGGCTTTGCAAACGTCCGCCCCAAGCGTTTCGTCGTGACCTTCTCGGATTACAATCCCGGGACTCAGCGTTACTTCATCGTCCTCGAAGTTAGTCAAACTGCCGTCAGGTAGTGGTCGAAAAGATTGAATAAGCTTGTCACCGTCGTAGGCGGTCCAAACTAGTCGCTGACAATATCTACCGACGATCGGATGCTGTCGAAGATAGAGGTCCCAATCTTCAAATCGCCAGCTGCGTTGGGTACACAACGCTTCGTATAACCGATCCTTCTGCATTGTGAGCACGGACTTGAGTTCTTTTCGAGCGATAGACAAATTGGACTTCGACTGTTTCGCCAATTCAGGATCGTCTGATTGATTTGGATCGGGTAATGAAGAGATTGTCTTTCCATTTTGGTTCGACACTACAATCGACATGTCATCGGCGAGGCTAGCACTAAATTTCCTCGCACCAAAATCGAGTTCCATCATGCCGTTTTCATCAAATCCTGCGGTAGGAATGGTTCTATCGCCGAGTTCGTCAATGGTCCAGCCTTTTCGATCGGCCAGTAGTTGGCATAAGCGCATCGCTTCTTCCTGGATTCCCTTGGTGCGAAAACGATTCGCAACTGAGAGCACGACTTGTGTCGCAACAGGCTGATCAATCCAGGCTAACACTTGAAGCAGTGCTTTTGATTGCGCGCCGCGATAGCCATACCACTGCTTTACGTAGCGATGAACGATCGGCGCCGCGTTGCCACTACAACAAGCCCCAGCCACTGAAAGGATTCCCTTCGTCGCCGTTTGTGAGCCTGCGGGTTCAATCAACAGGCGATTGAAAATTGTCTGGAAGATTCGTGTCAGGCTGAAGTCAGGATAGTATTGGGGATATTGCTTGGCATAGATCGCCGTTTGTTGAGCTCCTTTTTCAGCCTCGGCAGCCGCCTGGTCTGATGAATATTTAGGATTAATGTCTTTCGCGATCCAAGTCTCCAGAACAAACATTCCCAACTTCTCGCGATCTTCCTGGTGCAACAGGGAACAATAGCGACGTAAGCTTGGGTTGGCCTCCGCAGTCTTCAACCTATGACCTTGCACAATAAACCAGGTAATAATCTCCTTCGGAATTTGCTCGCCAGAGTCGGCCCAGCGAACTCTTGGGAGTAGATCAAAAGGAAACCAGTCGAGCTCTTTCGGGATACCTTTAGTGAGACCCTTTGCTGCCTCTTCTTCCAACTTATCCAAGTCGAGAAGCTCATCCAGTCCCACTCCTAACAGTTCCAGCGTTCTGATCAATTCATCCTTGACGACTTCACTTTTTTCCTTTGCCAAAGCGGCTCGCAACTGAGGTACCGCTGCGGTTAATTTCAATCTGCCTAGCCACTGTGCTGCTGCAAAACGAGTTTCTTGCTGGCGGCTGGCAAGTGCTTTAAGGATTCTGTCGTCACGCTTTGGATCATGCTGAAGACATTCCTGGGCCAACGGTCGCTCGGTCTTACTGGAACCAAGTGCAATGTCCCACAACGGTTGAACAAATTGAGAAGGAGCTTGTGGAAAGAGCTTCAGAATTGCGAACGCATTCGGGCGCAGGTCCGCAAAGAAATAACTTGGATAGTCACTTCTCTCAAGAGGCTTGGAAAGGCCGAGCGCCTCCTCAAGCAGGGCAAGTCTCTCTGCGAAATACGGCCATATCGTTTCTGGATGAGCATGCGAGAAGGGCGAAGAAGCATATCGGCTTGCCTGGAGAAGTTGACGGCCAATCACGCGATCGTCGAGATTGACAGCGCGAAATACAGCGGCCAGTTCGCGCAGGTCAATCGATTTCTTATGAGCTTTTTGATAACGAATGAAAGGCTCGCGCCACGTAAAAATGAGCGACCAACGGATTTCGTCGAATCCGGGAGCATCATTTCTCCGCCCGGTTATCAACAAGCACCAGCGAACCAGATGAATCAGCTCAAGTTGAGGGTGGGTGACGAAGTTGACGAGCACCTGGTAGGAACTGCCCCAAAGAGTTCCACTGAAATACTGCCAGTTGTCTTTCTCTTTGACGACAAAATTCTGCAACGCCTGGAAAAGTTGATCCGCGGTGTTACGGGGTAGAGGCGTTACCCTTGTATTCTGGTTTTTAAGATGTTTGTTCTTCGCGAGTTCTTCCGCAGACCTTCGTTCAGACTCGTCAATACAGCTCCGTAGGTCAGCAAGAACGTGGCTTTCTAACGGTGCATGGATTGGAACTTCAGCCACCGGCGACAGATTGAATTCCGCAACCGCTTCGCCACCAGGTTGCGCAGATTCATTGGCGGCAAAGACCTGTCGGATTGCTTCCAGTACTTTCTGAGACTTTTCAATCTCCAGCCGGTGCGTAAGTAGAGTTCGTATCGAATCATCAAGAGTTCGGCCCAATAACCGCACGGCGTGATAGCGTTCGTCGCTGCTCCCCTTCTCGGCATGTATCCCCAGAATTGATTGAAATAGAGCGAATCGATCAACGATGAGGTGTTCGGCGACTTCTCGCACTTCCTTTGAACCCGAAACAGCGAGCGATGCGATCTCCTCCACAAAAGCATCCGGAGCAATCTTGAGCGCCTGGAACGCCCGCAAGACACCAGCACGACTGCTGACCTCCTTCTGTCGAAACGCAGGTCGAACAATGTCAGGTGCGTTCAAGACAAGTTCGTTGAAATCTCGCAAACATTGAAAGTACAGGTAGGGCGGATTGAGCCAACGACTGAGCTGAGACTTTCCCTGCCCATCCTCGTAGAAAAATGGACCTTTGATCAATGCGTTCGGCTCCTGATCGCGCATGATGATCATCTTCCGCAACAGTGACGCGGAAAAGTCTTGCTCCTGCCGCCGCCCTCCACTCGACAGTTCAACCAGGAACGCGCTTAACCACGATAGCGAACCGTGAAATTCAGGAATTGGAGATCCGCCCAGCGCGACTGGTGCTGGGTTACCTGTTTGGTGGGTCGCTTCGAAGACATCTGCGAGGCGCAAATACAATTCCGGATCTTCTGGAAGTTGCGTTACCCATGAGGAGAAATCGAATCTTGATCTTTGATAACTCAAGTAAACTGCGGGATTAGAAAGGACAAATTGAGTGTTTGGCATTGCCGCCAGCTCAGCGACTGCATCTCTGGATTCTCCAGCAAATACGTAACGAGTCAGGCGCTCTGCGAGATTGGGTTTAGCCCCAGGTAACTTTCCAAGGATGCCAAGGTGCTCACATAACTGATCGGCAGCTTTTGGTAAGTCCGAGCTTCCACTCAGTTTGTCTTTAAGCCATCCGAACATGTGACTCTCCAAAAGGACTCCACGAGGTTTGAGGATCTGTAAGGCTGTCATACCTGACGGCTACTCCGATTTAACCCGTTCTCAACTCAATTTGAAAAGGATTTTTTTGATCTTGTAGGGGTGGCACTCCGTGGCCACCCCTTGTGAGAATGGAGTACGCAAAAGGTAAGAAGGGATTTATTCGCGCAACAACCTAAAAAAGCAGTCTCAGCGCAAACTGTATATTTCTAGGCCCACCGCCGCCAAGAAACGGATTGCCAATTCCAACATCAGGGGTCACGGTAATAGGCAGAAAACCTATGCCACGTCCCTGCGCGTCGAGCCCGTTGAAAGCAGCATCTGCGATGAAACTTGGCAACAAAGGCGACGAGAGATTTGGGTGATTGAAGAGATTGAAAGTTTCGACGCGAAACTGAAGCCTCACCTGATCGGTAATTGGTGTCGTTTTGAATAACGACAGATCGAAGTTTCGATAATTCGGTCCGGGCAACGAGTTGCGACCTAGACTGCCAAAATGAAAGCTCTCGGGCAGGCAGTTACCGTCATCATCGAGTGTGCAAGGCACCTTGAATGCAGCAAGGTTCAGGAATCGGTCGGCGCCCCCAGTGCCGGCAAATGGATCTCCAATAAGATCGGGACGTCCGAAGAATTCGCCGGTACCATTGAAGTCGCCGGTGAAGTTGTAGTTCAGGTGAAACGGATTGCCGCTCCGCAGCGTGAGCACACCATTGACCTGCCAGCCTTGGCCAAGCCGCGGATGCGAAGGCGCGAAACTGGGGATGTCGTAAGTAAATGTCCACACGAAGCGGTGGCGGCTATCAAAGTTGGAATTGCCGCGCTCATGGTCCGTGCGAAAACTATTGTCCGGCTGGGTGGCATTCGCCACGTAGTCCTGGCCATCAGAAGCATTGTCGATCGAATGCGACCACATGTAATTGACCGTCGAACTCCAACCGCGACGGTTGCGCAGCGTGAAACTCGTCTGCAGCGCGTTGTAATTTGAGTTCGCAGATGTTTCCAGTTGATTGACGTAGAAAAACGTTCCGCCTGAAGGTGCGAATGGTCCATTGTCGAACGGGCGTGCTGTCGACAGAGCCGGGTTAGGTGGTTGGTTGATGTCGCGGTAACGGAAGAGCTTAGTTCCATTCGAGCCAACGTATCCCACTTCCAATACGCCGTTCCGGAAAAGCTCGCGTTGAATGTTGAAATTGTAGTTCTGCACGTAAGGAGTGCGCAGGTTGCGGTCGACCGCAAAGACATCCGAATCCAGAAAGTCGGTATAGATTGGGACGCCTGGTTCAATTTGCGGCACTGTGGAAAACGAGAACAAAATCGCAGATGGGCCAATCGGATTATAAGCTGGACCGGGATTGAAGGTATTGAAGGGAAGCTGTCCTACAAAGAAATCCTGAGAGAACGAGTCGTAGAACAGGCCCCACCCGGCGCGCAACACGGTCTTCCCCTTGCCGTCGAGATCCAAGGCAGCGCCGATGCGTGGTGAAAAGTTGTTCCAGTCGCTGTCGTAAAGCTTATTTAGACCACCAGATCCTTCCAGTACCAGGCCTTGTGACGGATCGAAGTTACTGAACCGTTTACGCTCCTCATCAATCACACCGAAGTAATCCCACCGCACACCGAGATTGAGAGTCAACCTCGGTCGCCAGCGAAAAGTGTCCTGAACAAAGCCACCGTGCGAGTTCTGAAACGTACCACGGCGCGAGTCGCCCCGTGCAGAACGACCTCCTGCCAAAGTGCCTGACAGGAAATTTTCTAGTGAGCTTCGTGGCACGCCGTCAGAATCTGACTGATCGAAGTTCAGACGGCCGCGGTATCCGGCATCAAAAAACGCGTTGACAAATGTACGGCGAAACTCGTAGCCGAATTTCACATCGTGGCGAGCGTGCTTCCACGAGAAGTTGTCGAGTGCTTGCCAATTCGTGTCGACGCGAGCACGCGGGACCGAGAGCGTGGACCCGATAGAAGCGAAGCCACTCACATTGATGAATGGCAGTCCGAAGTCCTGCGGACCGGCGATGCCATTGTTAAGGCCAATAGTGCGCGGATCGAAGTCGCTGTCTTCGGGAAAGAACCCTTGTCGAAAACGGTTGTAACCAAACCTCGCTTCGTTCACCTTCGTCGGTGAAAGAATCTTTAGATATGAAAGCGATACCACGTTTACGCGAGTAGGCGTAACCGTGTTGTAACCGGGCAGGACGTTGCCTCCAAGAATGGCCAGCGGAAACGACTGATGACTATTGCCAAAAAAATAGCGTCCGGTGATCTGATTGTCCGTATTGATCTGATGATCAATCTTCCCGATCAAACTATCCACATCATTGGACGCCCGTGTCGTGACGAACAGGTTTGGTGCACCTGAACTGTCGAACAACGGCAGAGGACGATTAGGCACTGGCCAGGGATTGCGCGCAAGCAACGCTGTAATTACCGGGTTCGATGGACCACCCAGCGCAGCTATCTCGGCTGGATCCGGCACGCGTGCACTTGAGTTCAGACCAACACGTTCGCGTTGGCCTTCGTAGGCAAAGTAAAAGAAAGTACGGTTGCGAATGATTGGTCCACCCAGCGCTCCACCGAATTGATTGTTACGAAACGCAGTCTGCGGATCAGGTTTTGGATTGAAGAGGTTGCGCGCGTCGAGAGCGTTGTTACGGAAGAACTCGAATAGCGCCCCATGAAAATTGTTAGAGCCGGACTTCGTTACAACATTAATGATAGCGCCTGAATTGCGACCATATTCGGCTTCGAAATTTGAAAGAATAGCCGCCTCAGAGATTGCTTCGACCGGTAAGATAGTTGCCGGGGTGCCGAACACTCCGGCTTCGTTGATTGCCGGTAGGTTGCGGTAAGCGTCATTCATATCGGTGCCGTCGAGAAGAAAATTGTTTGCGCGCCCGCGATTACCGTTGGCACTAAAGAGACCGAACGATCCGGGTGAATCGGTGGCCCCGGATGGATCTCCGGTTGCTCCTGGAACCATCGTCAGGAACTTGGTGAAGTCGCGCCCATTAACGGGGAGATCTGAAACTTCTTTTGTGCTGACTGTTCCGCCGAGTGTGTTTGTAGTTGTTTCCACCTGGGTGTTTGTGTCCACCGTCACAGTGGTCTCGCCGCCAGTCACGGAGAGCGCGACATTCACGCGACGTTCGGCAGAGACTTCAACAAGGACGTTAGAGACTGTTGCAGTTTGGAAACCTGATGCCTGCACCTTGACTTCATAAGTGCCGATTTGCAATTCCGCAAGAGTGTAGTTACCAAAATCATCGGATGTCGTAGAGCGCTCGATTCCTGTTCCGACATTCTTCGCTGTGACAGTTGCGTGTGGAACTACAGCTCCGTTTGGATCGGTGACCGTGCCAAGGATCGTGCCACGGAATGTTTGAGCGGCCGATGGGCCTGCAAGTGTAAGGACCAATACAATCGTCGTGATAAGACTACCAGCAAGTTTACTTTCGAATTCCCGGGCTTTTGTTCGCGAGTCGGTCGTGACGCGTCTCGTTGTGTTGAGCATCTTATTACCTCCTCAGATTTCAAATAGCCAATTTGGAAGAGCGATGGTGGGCAAGTGGATGAATTATAGACCTCATCGCATGCGAGTCAATGGTGTTTGCAACCTGGGCCAAGAGAATGAGATACCACCGACCTTAGTCGCGTGGTCCTTCAGCTTTCACCTAGCCCGATGAGTGCAATTAGATTTTTCGGAGATACCACCGACTTTAGTCGCGTGGTCCGTCAGCTTCCACCTAGCCGGATCTGATTAGGTCGAAATTGATCAACCACACTGCTAAAGCCGGTGGTGTCGGGTCTGTGGCTCACGGAGGGCTGGGTCGAAATTGATCTACCACGCGGTTGAAAAGAGACTTCTCTTGAAGACTCAACCATATCATTCTCCCCAAGCTTCAGCTTGGGGTTAGCGCGCTCCGGTCCGAATCTCGGTAACTGTTTTAACGGTTTGCTAAATTGCGGCACGGCTTAGGATTTTGGAATGTGAGATACACGGTTGAAACGGTTGAATGCTTCTGACAGGTGACTCTTAACCCCAAGCTGAAGCTTGGGGAGAATGAGAAGTGGAGTAGCGTCGCCGCCGCTATGACGCGTTTGACAGCCAGTCAGCATCCACGCCATAAGTAAGTGAGGAGCAATATGGAAGCAATCATTCTTGTTGGCATTCAGGCGTCAGGAAAATCTTCGTTCTATAAAGAGCGATTTTTTGATACCCATGTCCGTATAAATCTTGACATGCTGAAGACAAAGCATCGTCAACAGGCATTGCTCGATGCGTGCCTCATGAGCAAGCAACCATTCGTTGTTGATAATACTAATGCCACGATTGAGAAGCGCTCCCATTTTATCTCGGCTGCAAGAGCCGCCGGATTTCGAGTCGTCGGCTATTATCTTCGGTCTGACTTAGAGTCAGCTCTATCGAAGAACGACCAACGTGCTCCACTTACTCGTATTCCCCCAATAGGACTGTTAGGGACTTATAAGCAGTTGCAATTACCCGATCGCAAAGAAGGTTTCGACGAACTCTATTATGTGAGGATTAGCGATTCTGGGGAGTTCGTTGTGGAGGAATGGCTCAATGAAGTTTGATGAACTCGACTTAAAAATGCGGGTTTATGAAACCGCTCAGGACCATTGCGTACTGCCAGGGATTTACATGGTTGCTCGTATCGATGGTCGAAATTTCACTCGATTGACCAAAGAGAAGATCAAATTTAAAGCCCCTTTCGACGAGCGGTTCCGCGACCTAATGATCGCAACGACCGAACATTTGATGAATTGTGGTTTCAAGTCAATTTTCGGTTACACCGAGTCGGATGAAATCTCTATTCTCTTCGATCCTGAGATCACTACATTTGATCGTAAGGTAAGAAAGTTCAATTCCATTCTAGCCGGTGAAGCCAGTGCCAGGTTTTCGTTACTGCTCGGTGAACATGCTTGTTTCGACTGTCGCATTTCAGAATTGCCTAATTTCGACCTCGTGATTGATTACTTTCGTTGGCGTAATGAGGATGCTCATCGAAACTCGTTGAATGCACACTGCTACTGGGCGCTCAGAAACGAGGGCAACACGGTCCAGTATGCGACAGAGAGTCTTCACACGTTGTCTGTTGCCGAAAAGAATGAACTGCTGTGGCAACGAGGCATCAACTTCAACGAACTGCCTCTCTGGCAACGACGTGGTATCGGTCTTTACTGGGAAACCTATCAGAAGATCGCTACTAATCGTTTGACTGGAGAAGAAGTAGAGGCCTCGCGCCGTCGTCTGAAGATTGATCTTGACCTACCAATGAAGGACGACTACAGCCTCTTCATCAGGAATCTAATCGAAGATTCCGAGACACCATCGACTTAAGTCGCGTTGGTCCTTCAGCTTCCACCTAGCCCAAACAGCAACCTCATCCCGATACCACCGACTTTAGTCGCGTGGTCCTTCAGCTTTCACCTAGCCCCAGTGTCCAATTAGAATTTTCCGAGATACCACCGACTTTAGTCGCGTGGTCCTTCAGCTTCCACCTAGCCCAAACAGCAACCTCATCCCGATACCACCGACTTTAGTCGCGTGGTCCTTCAGCTTTCACCTAGCCCCAGTGTCCAATTAGA
>DATIBX010000316.1:0-7750 GCA_035457105.1 Pyrinomonadaceae bacterium | reverse complement strand
GCCGTGGATTGATCGTAGACGCCTGGATAAATAACTCAGGGCCATTCACTGTCGCTCTAGACACGGGTGCTGGTGTCTCGATCATTACCTCTACCGTGGTCCAGAGGGCGGGTCTACAGGTGCAACGGTCAAAAGTACCCTTGAGAGGTGGGCTGAGTTCCACTCCTATCAAATCAAAACAGGAAGCACCGATTAACACTCTCGCCATCGGTTTCGCGGACAATCGTCTGGCGGCAACCGTAACTGCTGCGGTGGTCGACACGCTGCCGGGTTCGATTGATGGCATTCTCGATCCCACTCAAATTTTTGGCTCGCTCCCGTATTCCGTCGACTTTCAAAAACGGGAGGTTCGTGTCCTTGAAGCGAAGTACTTAAGTTCCGCAAAGACCAGGAACGTTGACGCTACAGTAGTTAGGTGGGTGTCGGAGAATGGTGGGCATCGCCCCTTTGTTCGACTCGCAGACGGTCGGCTTGCGCTCATTGATACTGGCTCGGCGTTCGGACTGGCGATTAGCGAACAGCGTGCTGGGAATGGACCAAATTCCAGAGTAACCAGAGATCTAGGCGGCGGATCCGTTCAGGTGAGAGAAGTGGCCGCACAAACTGTAGCCATAGGGTCTCTGGTTCTGCGAAACATTCCCACGGAGTTGCTGATCAATTCCGCTCCGGGGACTCCGGTGATTCTGGGAAGACGCGCCCTGAATCCTTTTAGGGTTACATTCGACAGGTCGTCTAACTTGATTGCGATCGAGTCGACTGATGACAAGAATTAGAGTGGTATGTTTCCGTGTTTGCGTGGCGGATTTGAATCGCGTTTGTTCTCGAGGAACGAAAGCGCGCGGATCAATTTAGCCCTTGTTTGGGCAGGCTCGATAACCTCATCGACGAAACCTCGCTCGGCCGCTACGTAGGGATTAGCGAATTTCTCTTCGAACTCAAGGACTTTCGCCTTTCTCGCCTGGTCCTGATCCTTTGCCTCAGCTAATTCGCGGCGGTAGAGGATACCGACAGCGCCTTCTGCGCCCATCACAGCGATCTCTGCGCTGGGCCAGGCCAGATTAATATCGGTGCGAATGTGCTTCGAGGCCATCACACAATACGCTCCACCATAAGCCTTTCGTGTGATCACCGTTAGCTTGGGAACTGTTGCTTCGGCAAAGGCGTAGAGTAGCTTGGCGCCATGCGTGATGATCCCACCGTGTTCCTGCGAAACTCCTGGAAGGAAGCCCGGAACATCTTCGAAAGTAATTAACGGAACATTGAAGCAGTCGCAGAAGCGCACGAAACGAGCGGCCTTCACGGACGCATTAATGTCGAGTACGCCGGCGAGGTATGCAGGCTGATTCGCAACTATGCCAACTGATTTCCCGCCAAGGCGCGCAAAACCGATGCAGATATTCGGCGCAAACATTTGTTGCACTTCAAAAAAGTACCCGTCATCCACAACCAGATTGATGACATCTCGAATGTCGTAGGGCTGGTTGGAAGCTTCCGGAACTAATTCGTTGAGTTTAGGCTCTAAGCGATCCAAAGGATCTGTGCACTCGGTAGACGGCGGGTTCTCGAGATTGTTAGCTGGAAGGAACGACAGTAACTCTCGCACAATACGCAACGCGTGTTCGTCAGAGTCGGCGGCGAAGTGAGCCACGCCAGAAGTAGTATTGTGAGTTACTGCTCCACCGAGTTCTTCTTTTGTGACTTCCTCATGCGTGACGGTCTTGATTACTTCTGGTCCAGTGATGAACATGTACGAAGTGTCTTTGACCATCACGTTAAAATCTGTGATTGCCGGACTATAGACTGCACCGCCGGCACATGGTCCCATGATGCAGCTAATTTGCGGTACGACGCCGCTGGCCAGCGTATTTCTAAGAAAAATATCTGCGTAACCACCAAGGCTAAGCACGCCCTCCTGGATGCGAGCTCCGCCCGAATCGTTGAGCCCGACGATAGGAGCGCCAACTTTCATGGCGAGGTCCATGATCTTACAAATCTTTTCCGCATGCGTTTCCGATAGTGAGCCGCCAAACACCGTGAAGTCCTGCGCAAATACAAATACTGTGCGGCCCTCGATCAATCCGTAACCTGTTACTACGCCGTCGCCAGGAAACAATTGTTTCTCGAGACCAAAGTCCTGAGAGCGATGTACTACGAGTTTGTCGAACTCTTCGAACGTTCCATCATCGAGTAGAAATTCAATTCTTTCTCGAGCGGTCAGCTTACCGGCCTTATGTTGCTTTTCTACGCGAGCCGCACCGCCGCCAGCCTCAGCCTCAGCTTGACGTTGGCGCAGACGGTCTAGCTTCGACTGGGAAGCTGTCTTGGTTTGTTGTTTTGAGGTCATAGGCTATTGGTTAAAAGGAAAAGACTGCGTTTTGATTAACTCGACAAGTTCATCGGTCGCTTTGTGGACGCCGGCCTGGACTTCACGAGTATACCCGTACCGGAGGATATTGGCCTCAAAGTCTTCGGTATCGAGAATCTGAAAAGTGAAGTTGGGCTGAACGAGGATGTCGATATCGAGGTCGACGTAAGTAAGACTATCGGCCGCTAGCTTGGGTGGAAGGTTCACATTGCAGTAATAGCTCAACAATTCACCATCTGGCTCACTAAACCTGAACACGTTGTACCAACGGTTTAGCCAGTAATATTCGGTGCTGAGCGTGCCGGCCGCGATGAAGCCAAGAATATCGTGTTGGACTTCCTCGGAGAAAGCGGCAGCAAGCACAACGAGCTCGCCTTCGTGTGATGCCAGACGAGCTCGCCAGTTTCGGTGATCTGTGCCGTCGTACTTGAGGACTCTTACGACGAGCTCAGTTTGGTTGCTAAACCTTTCGTCCACTCTTGGCCCAGTCTGCCAAAAATTGAGCTTGCCCTTTATCGGTTAGCGGATGACTGAATAGCTGTTCGATGACCTTGAATGGCATCGTCGCGATATCTGAACCCATTCGAGCTGCTTCAATTACATGGATTGGATGGCGCAAGCTTGCCGCCAGGACTTCAGTTTTCCAGGTGTAGTTACTGTAGATTTCGATGATCTCTTGAAGCAGCTGAAGTCCATTCTGACCGATGTCGTCCAGCCGGCCTAGAAAGGGACTGATAAACGATGCACCAGCTTTCGCGGCGAGGATTGCCTGCGCCGCCGAGAAGCAAAGGGTTACGTTAACCTTTATTCCTCCATCCGATAACTCGCGGGTGGCTTTGAGACCATCTCTTGTTAAAGGACACTTGATGACGACGTTCGGGGCGATCTTGGAATACTCGAGTCCTTCCCGAACCATGCCATCCTTATCCTGGCTGGTGACTTCTGCCGAAACAGGTCCCTGGACGATTTCGCAAATAGCTGCGATGTGCTGTTTAAAGTCGACGTTACCCTCTTTGGAGATCAAAGTCGGGTTGGTGGTCACGCCGTCCGCGAAGCCATATGCCGCCGCTTCACGAATCTCATTTAGATTTGCGGTATCCAGAAAGAATTTCATAACAAGCTCCTAACTCAACTATTACTGCGTTTTTCTTCGTTTCGAGTTGGATCGTAAACCTCATTCGTCAGAACTCCAACTCCTCCGACCTCAATCTCAACGACGTCACCGTGTGTCAGCCGCGACACGCCAGCGGGAGTTCCAGTGGCAACTAAATCGCCGGGATTTAACGTCATGATTGCAGAGATATAGCGAATTAAAAAAGGGACTGGAAACGCCATGTCGCGCGTGTTGCCATTTTGTTTGATTGCGCCATTGACTCGCGTTATTACTTGAGTCGACAGAGCATCGACATCTGTGACTATCCATGGACCTACCGGACAAAAAGTATCGAAGCCTTTGCCGCGTGTAAACTGGACATCTTTTCTTTGGAGGTCGCGAGCGGTCACATCATTTACACAAGTATAGCCAAATACGTAGTCCAAGGGATTGCCATCAGAAGTTAACTTTTGCGCGCGCTTGCCGATGACGACTCCCAGTTCTCCTTCGTGTTCCACTTGCTGTGAAACTTCAGGTAGTTCGATCCACTCACCGGAGGCAATTATGGAAGACGGTGGCTTCAAGAATAGTAGAGGCTCGTCAGGCATTTTGTTACCGAGTTCGGCCGCATGCTCTCGATAGTTTCTGCCGACACAAACAATCTTCGACGGCGTAACAGGAGCGAGCAGCCTCACTTCATCAAGCTTAAGGACCGGTTCGTCGGCAGGCAGAGTATGTTCAAAGTCAAAATCTGACGATAAAACTCGTATCTCGTCGTCTTCGATTATTCCGAAGCGAGGCTGAGGATATTTGGAATGTTCGAAACGACAAATTTTCATCTTCTAGGGCACAACCTCTGAATCAGTTTCTGACGCCGGACTCTCATTGCCGGCTGTGTCGACTGCAGTGATGTAGTAGTAATACCGCTTACCAGTTTCAACCCGGTCATCCAAATATGTTGTACGAGTTAACAACGACTGATTCAACTTGGTCCATGAAGCCTTGGGCAGATCCGGATCAGTTGATCTGAAAACATTGTAGCCTGCTATGTCGGCTTCGGGGTTGGCCGCAAAGAAAACAGAAAGCCTGCCCGGCGATCCCGCGACGCTCAATCCTTGCGGTGCCGAAGGTGCGAATGTATCGCGCGCTGTGACTGAAAGCGGGTTAGAGTTGAGGCTTTCCACAGAAGCGCCACCTGTACCAAGCGATACTGATCGGACCACATACTTATAGGTTGGTCCAAACTTAAATGACTTATCCGCGTACTGAGTTCCGGAAATCAAAGCAGAGTTGATCGGATCCTGGTTAGGCTGGTTTTGTGTGTCGTCCATTCGGTAGACGTTATAGCCAAGCAGATTCACCGGAGTTGAACCATCAATATTTGCTTCGGGTGCGGACCACGAAAGCGTAATGGCATCGGCTGTCAGTTCCTTGCCGGTCTCACGGATGGTTGGTGGTCGCGCTATTTTCGCAGCCGGCTCGATACTGAGGAAATTAGAGAATGCTGCTCGCTGGCCTGATGCGTTCACATAGCGTACGGCATAACGCAATCGTGTTGGCTGTCCTCCGAGCTCGAGAGTATCTGTGTAAGTAAGCGTGTCGCCCGCAGTTTTGATCTGATCGTAGGTTACTGACCCGATGAGTGTTGACCGAGCCGCAAACTCTTCTTCAGTCAGCGCCAACGGAGAGCCGGGCTTCTCTGCAAGGCGGTAAACATCGATGCGTCTAATACTTTGGACACTGTCGTCCGGAGCATTCCGTTGTGGAGCTGGCCAACTCAGGATTACTTCATTGCCTTGCTGTGCACCCGACAGCAATTCGGTGCGCTGTTGAACTCTTTCGACTGGCGGCAGCGGAGGACGTCGCTTGCCGCAGCCAGCAACAGAGACCAGCACACAAAAACCGATCAGAGAAAGGAGAAAAGAGTTGCGAGCCTGGTGCGTCAGATAAAACCGTGACGGCGTGATGTATACGGCGTAGCGGTTCCTCAAAGTGTTCACAGGATATAGCGACTGAGGTCCTGATCCTTAACAGTTTCTGAGAGCATTCCTTCCACATAACGCGCATCAATTTTTTGTTGTTTGGGCTCCAGGTCGGGCCCTTCAAAACTGATCTCTTCCAACAGCTTCTCCATAATTGTTTGCAAACGGCGCGCGCCTATGTTCTCAGTTTGCTCATTTACCTGTGCCGCAAATCTGGCGATCGAGTCAATCGCGTCCAAGGTAAATTCTATGGTCACGCCTTCGGTTTCCATCATTGCCTGGTACTGCTTGATTAAGGCGTTACGTGGTTCAGTTAGAATTCGCTTGAAGTCATCGATTGTTAATGATTCAAGCTCGACGCGAATAGGGAAGCGGCCTTGAAGCTCGGGTATCAGGTCCGATGGCTTTGATACATGAAACGCGCCTGCGGCGATGAAGAGAATATGATCGGTGCGTACCATTCCGTATCGACTGTTGACCGTAGTTCCTTCAATGATAGGTAGGATGTCGCGCTGCACTCCTTCACGTGATACATCAGGTCCGTGGCCGGATTCTCGTCCGGCAATCTTATCGATCTCGTCTAAGAAGATGATGCCTGAACTTTCGACTCGTTCGATCGCGGCGCGGGCCACCTGATCCATATCGATGAGGCGTTCTTCCTCTTCTTGCATCAAGTACTCCATTGCCTCGTCGACTCGCATCTTCCGTCGCTTGGTACGGCCTTGAAACAGGTTTCCCAACATATCCTTCATGTTGATACCCATCTCTTCGACGCCTTGTGGTCCAGCGAGCTCGATCACCGGAAAGTTCTTTTCACGGACTTCAAGCTCGACCAGGCGATTGTCCAATTTCCCACTGCGCAACTGCGTACGAAGTTTTTCTCGGGTTTTTTGAAACTGCTCATCGCGCGCGGGAGCGTCCAATTCCGTCGACTCTTCTTCACCGTCTTGGGCATCAAAGTCGTAGAAACCAGAGATAGAACGCGGCGGCGGTAACAGTAAATCGAGTATTCGCTCTTCGACGTTTAATTCAGCTTTTTCGGCGACCTCTTCACTCTTTTCCTGACGTGTCATCTCAACGGAGATTTCGGTCAGGTCGCGGATCATGCTCTCGACGTCGCGGCCGACGTAACCGACTTCCGTGAACTTCGAGGCTTCTACTTTAAGGAATGGTGAGTTAGACATCCGAGCGAGACGGCGAGCAATCTCAGTTTTTCCAACACCTGTCGAGCCGATCATGATGATGTTTTTAGGCATCACATCGACTGCGAGTTCGGGTGGCAGTTTCTGCCGCCGCACTCTGTTGCGTAGAGCTATCGCCACTGCACGTTTGGCGTTACGCTGTCCAACGACATGTTTATCCAGTTCAGTGACGATCTGGCGCGGTGACATCTCGTCGAGTCGAACTTCCTCATCAACTTCTCCAGCCAAATAAATAACCATTGGTGTTGCCTTAAAAGGTACCTCTATTTCGCTACAGTTCTTCGACCACTATGTTTTGATTTGAGTAGATGCAGATCTCACCGGCGATTCGGAGAGCTTCAACCGCGATTTCCCGCGCCGATAATTCGGTGTGTTTGACTAGCGCGCGCGCGGCAGCAAGAGCGTACGAGCCACCCGAGCCGATTGCCAGAACTCCCTCGTCAGGGGCGATCACATCGCCGTTCCCGGATAGTAAAAAGGAGCTCTTCGAGTCTGCGACCACAAGCAACGCTTCAAGGTGGCGCAGCATTTTGTCGGTGCGCCATTCTTTGCTTAATTCAATCGCGGCGCGCTCGAGATTGCCGTGATATTGTTCGAGCTTGCTCTCGAAGCGAGTCAAAAGGGAAAAGGCGTCCCCAGTGGCACCGGCGAAACCGGCGAGTATTTGCCCGTTGTAAAGGCGGCGCACTTTTTTGGCGCTGGCCTTCATCACGGTCTCTCCCATCGTTACCTGTCCGTCCCCGGCAAGCGCGATTTGCGAGTCTTTACGCACCAGCAAGACTGTGGTGCTGCGCACTTTGTTTTCTTTCCGCATGTTTATTTAATTAGCACTATAGGAATTCGTTTCAAGCTAAGTCAAGGAGGCCTAGCTCAGGGTGATCACGCAACGGACTTGAAGTTGGGTTATCATACACAGTTGGAAATTCTGATAGGTAAATTCGACAATATGCAAAGACGACCACGCATCGGCATTACGATGCGAATAGAACAGACCACAAATCGCTTTTATCTGGGCCGGCACTACAGCGAAGCAGTCGCCGCTGCTGGTGGAATCCCACTGCACATCAGTCTGATTCCGGACGCCAACTACATCGACTCAGTTGTCGCA
>DATIBX010000315.1:0-4466 GCA_035457105.1 Pyrinomonadaceae bacterium | reverse complement strand
TGGGACGATTGCCATCAACCTGTTACCTGATAATGACGCGTTCAAAATACTTAAGAGTCACCACGATTCAGATATCGAACTAGCGAATGTCTTGTCGCGCTACTTACCCAAGAGATTCGCTCACGCATGGTGCGAACTTTATGCGCCATCCCGATCGATGAAGCGCTATAGTCAGCAGGACCTGGAGCGAATAGCGACTGGTTTACATGGCTTGAAACTGGTTCCGTCGGGCACCGAAGGGTACAAGAAAGCAGAAGTAACTGCGGGAGGTGTCAGCACCACCGAATTATCGTCTCAAACTATGGAAGCCAGACGGGTTCCTGGTCTATATTTCATCGGCGAAGTCGTGGATGTCACCGGACATTTAGGCGGCTACAATTTTCAATGGGCCTGGTCGTCAGCTTTTGCCGCAGGCCAACATGCTTAGCACTCCAACCCTGCACTCAAGGAATAATAAAATGACCGCAAATCTCTTCAACTATCGGTATCTGTTGTGCCTGACATTATTCTTCCTTTTAGGAGGCCAGTCTGTACTCGGTCAGACTCTACCAAACGAAACGCCGCAGAAGTTTGAACCAACAAACTATGGATTCGATTATGTGCGCAGAGTAGTCATGATTCCCATGCGCGATGGAGTAAAGCTGCACACGGTCATCCTTGTTCCTAAAGGCGCGAGAAGTGCGCCCATCCTGCTTACTCGCACTCCCTACAACGCAGACGAGCTGACGACGCATACCAACAGTTCACATCTCGGGCCCAGCTTGCAAGGCTATGACAATGCCACAGATGTAATCGTGGAAGGCGGATACATTCGAGTGGTGCAGGACATCCGTGGCAAGTATGGGTCCGAAGGCGATTACGTCATGAACCGTCCTCTGCGTGGACCGCTAAATCCAACGCAGGTGGACCATGCTACCGACACTTACGACACGATCGACTGGTTGATTAAGAACATACCTGAAACTAACGGCAAGGTTGGAATTCTGGGTATCTCGTATGATGGATTCCTGCCGCTCATGGCCTTGTTCAATCCGCATCCGGCCCTGAAGGTATCGGTTCCGATGAACCCAATGGTTGATGGCTGGATGGGCGACGACTGGTTTCACAACGGCGCATTTCGCCAACAGGGAATGAACTACATCTACGAACAGCAGGCCACTCGGGCAAATGATATTAAATGGTGGACCAGCCACTTTGACGACTATGACATGTTCATGGAAGCCAGTTCAGCCGGCGAGCTCGGCAGATTGCGAGGACTCGAACAGGTTGGCTTCTGGAGAAGGATCCTCGAGCATCCCGCTTATGATTCGTACTGGCGGGAACAGGCAGTCGACAAATTACTTGCGGCACAACCACTAAAGGTTCCCGTGCTGCTGGTCCATAGTCTTTGGGACCAGGAAGACATCTATGGGGATATCGCGGTCTACAAGGTCATCAAGCCCAAAGATACGAACAACGATATGGTCTACCTGGTGCTGGGACCGTGGCATCATGGCCAGGAAATCAAGGAAGGTAGTTCACTTGGTGCAATCCGTTTCAACAGCGACACGGCTTACCACTTCAGACAGGAAATTCTTCGGCCATTTCTTGATCATTACCTTAAGGACGACGCACCCAGGATGGATATTTCTCCGGTCACCGCATTTGAAACCGGGTCGAACAAGTGGTTGCGCTTGCCTTCATGGCCGGCGGGCTGTCCCAATGGCTGTGAGATAAAACCCACGCCCCTTTACCTGAATCCCGGTTTAAAGGCGAGTCTTAATTCTCCTTCGTCGGCTTCGGCCACGTTTGAGGAGTATATTTCTGACCCGGCAAAACCGGTTCCCTTTCGCGCCAGACCAATTGATGGAAGCTCGTGGAGTAGGTGGTTGGTTGACGATCAACGGGAACAATCCGGCCGTCCGGACGTGTTGGCTTACAGGTCTGACGTCCTGACGACTCCGGTAAAAATCAGCGGAGAACCGATCGTCAATCTAATCGCATCAACCAGTGGTACAGATTCTGACTGGGTTGTTAAAGTCATTGATCTTTATCCAGACGAAGTCGCGGGCCAACCTGAGATGGGTGGTTATCAGCTCATGGTGTCGGCCGACATCTTTCGCGGTCGTTATCGCGAGAGTTTGGAGAACCCGAAAGCGATTGCGTCAAACACTCCGTTGCTCTACAAGTTTGCTTTGCCAACCGCAAATCATGTCTTTTTGCCGGGCCACCGCATCATGGTCCAAATTCAGTCGAGCTGGTTTCCGTTGTATGACAGAAATCCGCAAACTTTCGTCAAGAGCATCTTCTGGGCCAAGCCTGAAGATTATCGAAAAGCGACACAACGCATCTATGGCGCTCCCGGGCAGGCCAGTTTTATCGAGTTGCCATTGGTGCTCAAACGATAACGGTAGAATCAATATCGGTTGGATCAGATTAATTGGGACACATTCGCTCGAACGGAGGTCTGCAATTGTCGCCAGCGCAACCGCCTATCGGTGTAAAAAGAGCGTTTCTTTACACGCTTATCGTCTCCGTTGTTTTAAGCTCGATCCTTGGTGTCATAGCCATATTGGGTGGAACCGGTCAATGGTTTGAGTTGAAGATCCTGCTGACCACTCTAACTATATCCGGAGCCAGCATCTGCGGATTAGCGTGCGGCGCACTGCTTGAAACACGGAGAAGTCAAACTCTGCCACTCGCGGGAATAATATTCGCGCTGCTGGGAGGGATCCTCTTCGTCTTCGCAATCTGGGCTGAACCTAAGTCAGAAGATTTTTGGAAAGTTGCCGCGTCAATCCTCACCCTGGCAGTTGCTTTTGCACACCTTTCGTTACTTTTGAGGGCCCAACTTGATGAAAGATTCCGTTGGGCCATCTATGCCAACCACATCTTTGTGATGGGTGTTGCCTCGCTGATTATTTCGATGATTATCGGAGAACCTGAAGGAGAAGTATTCTGGAGACTGCTGGCCATCGGTGCTATTGGAACGGCAGCCATGACTGTTCTTACTCCCGTCTTTCACTGGCTGAGCAAGAACAAAGATGAAGAGCGCACAAGGCCAACATCAGACGCTGAAATCGACGACGAAATAGCAACCCTACGCGCTCGGATCGCCGAACTAGAACGCCTGAAAGACTCCGCACACTGAACATAGCTCTGTGCAACTTTTTTGCTCTCCATGTCTCTGTGGTAGCAAATCCTGAAAACATCACCAAAAGCAGAGCACACAAGGGCTGCACTGAGTAAGGCAATTTAGAACAGAGTTTTATTTGATCCGAAGTATTCGACCCGCTGAGCGCTCGACTTCTATTCTTCTAGGCTTTGCTTCGTCTTCTTCAAAGACAATCACGTCACCTCGGACTGCCGGTACCCGAAACTGAGTATAAGGTCGCGTTTGGCTACCTTCGATTTCAGAAACTTCCCAGACGGAGTCTCCGTTAACCAGATCGAGCTTCATCAATTTATTTGCGGCTGACATAAAGAGGGCACTGTCATCGATCAGTCCCGGCCCGAGGTTGTAGCCTTCCAGTGATGTGGTCCACCTTATTTTCCTGGTACGCTGTTGGACTCTGGCTACAAATACTCGACCGGTGCTTGTCTCACACGCTAAGAGCAAGTCGCCTTCAAAGTCGGAGTAGTAAAGTCGACTCAAGCGTTCTCCTCTAGTCATCTTTAAGGGAAAGGTTCGTCTCTTATCTCCCGGGATGCTCGCTTCTACCAGACCGTCGTTACGAGCGATATAGGTTCCACCTGGAATAGAGAATAGAAAAAACGAGCGCTCGTTCCCCTCACCGACTCGGTTCGCCAACTCAAGCGGATGCGCTTTCACTACCGTCTGCGCTTGCACAGTCCACGTCGACCACACGACGATGCAAAATGTGGCCAATAAGAATGCTCTCAAATTCATCGTATTGACTTCTCCTTGAGGGGCGGTGAGGTGTGGTTTAGTTTACTACAGGCGTTGGGAGGCTGGTCGACAATCAATTTGACTTAAAGGAAGAAACTCATGAGAAATGCTAGATTCTGGGGAATTTTATTGGTAATTCTTCACATACTTGTCCAGGTTCCTCATGCCCTCGCGCACAACAAGCTGCATATTGATCTGAGTCGCTGGCAAAACTTCTACGTCCTGATTGTTATTAACCTGCTGCCCCTCGTCGCGGCGATCCTGGTGTGGCGGAGAAAGAGATGGGGCTTTCTCTTACTTTTTCTGTCAATGGCCGGCTCATTTGTTTTCGGGGTGTTTTATCACTTCATTGCCGCTGGTCCAGACAACGTAAATTCGCTGGGCACTCATCCGTGGTCCAATACCTTTCTTTGGTCCGCAGTTTTTCTTGCCCTCGTCGAGGCGGCGGGGGCGCTTGTCGGATTGACCGGCGTTGTTGCTACAGAATCATAAGATTCCGACTCTGCAGGAGTGGCGTGTCCCGGGGCAGTAGCCCGACTGTCAAGGAGGGCTCGAGGGCAGGTCATCAATCGATCGC
>DATIBX010000314.1:0-3876 GCA_035457105.1 Pyrinomonadaceae bacterium | reverse complement strand
TGCTTATCGAACGAGGAGAGCAAGTTACCGAGCGAACACCGGCGGATGCGGCCCACGTACTCGCTGATATTTCGGCCATGAATCGATTTACACTTTACGAGTATTTTATAACTGACAAAGTGGGCCATGCGCAGGACATGGAGCAGGCAAAAGTCATCTTGCCCCAGCTCGCCAGGTTTATTCGTGAACTCCTCGGTCGCCTGGACCTAGATCGTATGACAGTTATTTTGACGAGCGATCACGGAAATATTGAAGATCTTTCGGTGCGTAACCATACTCTGCATCAAGTGCCAACCATCATCTGGGGTGCGAGGAGACACGAGATGGCGAGCCGCATTCAATCGCTAGCCGATATAACACCTGCAATTGTGGCAGTACTGACGAATACGATTGAGGGTCATGAACGCAACTGAGCGGAATACTGAAGCCGCCACAGCCACATTCCCCAAAAATGATCCACGCGAACTATTTGGGTGGAAGATGTACGATTGGGCCAACTCCGCTTTTTATACTACGGTCATCGGCGCGTTATTCAGTCCCTATCTGACCCGACTGGCCCAAACTGCTGTGGGAGAGAATGGCATAGTACTCAATCTTGGACCACTGGGCGCCGTGACAGCAAAATCCTTACCTACGCTCTGCGTCTCAATTTCCGTCGGCGCTCAAGTTTTCCTATTGCCAATCCTGGGAGCGCTTGGTGACTATTCGGATCTAAAAAAACGGCTCATGGCGCTATTCTGCTACCTGGCCGTCATTGCGAACTGTTTGTTGTTCTTTGTCAAAGATGACCTTTACCTGTTAGGTGGACTGTTATTCATCATCGCAAACGTGGGGTTCGGGGCTTCGGTCGTCTTCTATAATTCCTTTCTTCCCGAAATTGCGACCGAGGATCAGGCCGATAAGGTTTCGAGCCGCGGCTTTGCGTACGGTTATCTGGGCGGCGCCCTATTACTCGCACTCAACCTGATACTCGTCTTAAAGGCTGAAGCGTTGGGCATTTCGACTGGTTTGGCAGTGCGCTTATCTTTGCTCTCGGCTGGTGTTTGGTGGGGCGGCTTCGCTCTAATTACTTTCTTTCTCTTGCGGTCACGACCAAAATCAAAAGCTTTACCTCCCGGCAGCAGCTACCTGTCAGCGGGCTTCCTTGAGATATTTGCAACGTTTCGCGAGCTCAAGAGACTTCCTATTACACTTCGGTACCTGCTGGGTTATCTGGTTTACAACGATGGAATTCAGACAGTCATATTCGCCGCCAGCGCATTTCTTGAGCAGGAGCTTTTTCCTGGCGGCAATCCAATCTTCCTATTAGAGATTTTTCTCATGGTCCAATTTGTAGCGGTCCTGGGAGCGTTATTGTTTGAGCAGTTGGCTTACGTCATCAAGACTAAGAACGCGATTATAGTTTCCCTACTGATTTGGGCCGGAATTGTCATTTATGCTTACCGCTTCTTACACACTAAAACTGAAGCATGGATTCTGGCGGCGGCCATCGCGATCGTACTCGGTGGGTCGCAAGCCCTTTCGCGCTCGCTGTTTTCTCGAATGATTCCGGCCGGAAAAGAGGCCGCCTTCTTTGGTTTGTACGAGGTCTCCGAGCGGGGAACCTCATGGATGGGGCCATTACTCTTCAGTATCGTGATCGCCAGAACTGGGTCGTACCGGCAAGCGTTACTATCGTTGATCTTTTTCTTTGTAGTCGGTCTGATTGTCTTGTGGTTTACCGACACGGACCGCGGTATTCACGAGGCCGGAAATCTGGTTCCAGAAGAAGCCGGAACTCATTGAAACAAGATTCAGTAGAGCAGTAGATGGGAAATTCAGCCGGCTAACTTTCTGTCACCAGAAGTTGATCTCTTTTCCAGACACTCCGTGGAACAGTAGACCGTGCTGCCTATTCTCGTAGCTTTGTCTGAAGGAATCCACGTCCCACAATTTACACAACGGACCAACTTGCGCTCTGCTTGAGACGTCGTAGTGCGCCGGGTGGGCGACTCCTGATTTAAGGAATTAACAACTTTCTGCATGAGCTGTAGGTAAGGACGTACACGGCGGTACACAAATACGAACACCAGGGCAGCAACTACAGCGATGATGAGATACTTCAAGTATGGACCGTTCTACGTTCGTGGTGAGGAGTTCGGGGCTTCTACTCGTCTTCTGAGCGTTTTCCTACCGCGTAGGGTTCATCGACTGCCCTACGTCTCGGCATCGGATCAGTTGAACGCCGACGAGGTTGTGATTCTTTAAGGCGCCGATCAACGCTACCCGGAGGGAGACCGCGACCATGAACCGCTTCTTCGAGAATTCTCGTAATCTCCTGCGATAGCGTGCGATGTTCCGCTGCGGCTCGACGACGAAGAGACTCCTTGAGGTGATTCGGCACATAAGCACCAATGAATACTCCTTTACGATTAGCCATCCTCGTCGCACTCTCCTTTTGAGTCACGAAATAAAATTAGAACCCTGCAATTTCCGAACAGGTCTGTAAGCCGAATTCTGTATCCCGACGAGGTCGGGATGGCGATCATTCATCTAGCCCAACCGTTGCCGGTTGGATCGAGCGACCTACCCGGAGGTCGTAGCAGCTATTTGATCGAAGAAATAAATCTAAGACCTTTTCTGCTTTGGGCGGGCAGCCCTTTTAACGCCTCCCTATTTGGTCTTGCACCGCGAGGAGTTTGCCTGGCCGTACATGTCACCATGTACGCCGGTGCGCTCTTACATTAAGCCCACAAAGGGGCCGCACCGTTTCACCCATCACCACACGATTGCAGGAAACCTGAATCGTGGGGCTGGTCTCTTCTCTGTTGCACTTGTCGTCGTTCCATGCCGACGTAATCGTCATCGAACGCCCCGCCGTTAGCGGGCTCGCCGCCCTGTAGTGTTCGGACTTTCCTCTCCCGTTATCTTCGGCCTCTTTTCAGAGGATGGATGACGGCAGCGACCGCCCGACCTGTTCTCTTGCAAGGCGGCGGGATTATAGCAAACCATTGTTGAACGGGCATAGTACTCTATGTAAACGCTTTAAACTGTGGACTTGCCGTCGTCCTGAGATCTCCGATTTGAATCTATCCAAAGAATTTGAACCCGACTCGCAAGCCATTGATGTAAGGCAAAGGAATCGCTATAGCAACCGCAATCGAGGCCACTGCGTGAGAAATAGCAAGCGCAAAAAGATTCGCCTGTCGCTGGTAGACAAAGGCCCAAATCAGACCACCAAGCAATGTAAGAAAGCAAAGCAACAAATTTGGAAAATGCGCAAGACTGAATAGGACTGCGACCAGGGCTACACTGCTGACTCCTCTTCCCAATACAACCTGTGCCCGGCGGTTTATGTATGCTTGCAAAACGTATTGCTGGAATAATGCCCAAAGTGGGACAAAGGTTAGCCTCGGTCTGAGCAATGAAGCAGTAGGATGTTCCCCTCTCAGAATCCATCCCAACACTAATATTCCGCCCACAACAAGTATTGTCGGTATTAGAAGTAAACGACACACCGAAAGAAAGTTATCGAAACGAAACCCCAATTCTGCGAACGACTCACCATAACTTAAGTGCGAGATGAATATTAGGGTCAAGGCAAAACCTACGGGGATTGCCATGAGAACCTTGCTGCCGCCGGAGAGAGCAAACACCGTCCATTCCGCGACCAGACAAGAAACGACTATTGAAAGAATTTCCCACAACGCCAGGGAGCGTCTGCTGATGGGCCAACCGCCATTTTGTAGTGAGTCAGTCGTCATTGACTTTGCGATTGCGGAATTACAGTGCCATCGCCTTCCAAGGCAAACTGAATAGGATCGCCCAGCAGCTGTAGGGTGTAACGATCACCACTCTCGTGAATCGCATAGACTCTTGCTTCATGTGGTCCAGGTT
>DATIBX010000313.1:0-3410 GCA_035457105.1 Pyrinomonadaceae bacterium | reverse complement strand
AATGAAGCATATACCACACACGCGGTATATCTGCTTAGTGCACGATGGGATGGTTGTCGTTATTAACTCAGGTTCATTTGAGCCACTCGCTTCCGAACCTCAAGTTGCGCATAAACTCGCCAAAGGCACCAAAGATAAAAGCCAAACCCAGGGCGACGAGGAATACGGCGAACGCCAGGACGACAATCGACGAGATGCCGTTCCCTTTATAAGTCCTAACCGTGGTCCATGCTGAACCACCTAACAGGATGATGCCTATTGCTATTTCTATCAGTCTCATAGTTCCTATTACTTCTGAGACGGGTTGCCCCATAGGGGTCCCGAATCCCTCCTCCTTCGTCATCATTGTATACCTACGGCTATGTGCGTTAGAGCACAGACCTCTGCTCTCGAAAATTGCTATACGCTTTGAAAGTGGAAATTACTAATACATCATGTGCTGGAAAGGACCAGCAGCCGCAATTAGGCCCCGTGGAGTTCCTGGCAACCGAAGGGAGCTTCAGACAACCAACCGCAGCAGAAGTATCTATTCCTACCCTTTGGCAGTTGCGCGACACTCGCAGTCATCCACAGGAGTCGAGCAACGCATTCGCGCGTCTCCTGAATCGTGGATCATCGCTTGAATAGTGCCCCCCTGTTTTTTGACCGGTCATCGCCAACTTCAAGACTATATGCGGCCTAACGCACAGACTGTTGAGCTTGTTTAGCCTACTGTCATGATTGCAGAGAGGCTTTTAATGAGCGATATCTATGTCATGCAACGTGCCAACGGCGACGTGTTCTCGCTTGACGATCACGGACGCTTTCGTGTCCCACTATTTAACAGTAGCAGCGACGCTATCCAGGCCCGTTTACGTAACTTCGGAATGTTGGTTTTCAAACCAGTGCAGCTTGATCCCGACTTGCTGAAGAAACTAGTACCGGCAGGCGGCGCAGCCGAAGTCGACTTTTGGTTGGTGAACGATCCCCTAATCAATCTCGACCGGGGCCGGCTCATACAACCCGCACAATTGGCCCACCTGCTCAAACCATCCAGCAATTAGTTAGGAAAGAAAACATGAGAACCGACTCGAGTCTATTCGAGCAATTCACCCTTGGCATTGAAGAAGAATTTCAGATCGTTGATCCAAACACCCGCGAGTTGCGCTCACACGTCTCTGAAATTCTCGAAGAGGGCAGGATGCTGTTAGGCGAGCAAGTCAAACCGGAAATGATCCAGTCAATGATCGAAGTGGGCACCGGCATCTGCATGGACATAAAAGAAGCCCGCACCGATATCACCAATCTTCGCAGCGTCATCTCAACGCTTGTGCGCAAAAAGGGCCTCGAGATTGTCGCTGCCGGCACTCATCCGTTCTCAGACTGGCAGGACCAGAAGATCTTCGAGAATGCAAGATATGAATTGATCGTTGAAGAGAATCAGATGATCGCGCGGTCGTTGCTCACCTTCGGTCTGCACGTCCACGTGGGCGTTCCGGATCCTGAGCGGGCAATCCACATAATGAATGCCATACGCTACTTACTCCCGCATGTACTCGCGCTTTCTACTTCATCACCTTTTTGGCTCGGCGTTCACAGCGGATTGAAATCCTATCGCTCGGAAGTCTTCACAAGATTCCCTCGAACTGGTATACCTGACCACTTCGAGTCCCACAGCGCGTTCCAACACTACGTCAAGCTACTCATCGACACCGGATGCATCGACAATGGCAAAAAGATCTATTGGGATGTGCGTCCGCACCCGTTCTTCCCAACGCTCGAGTTTCGCATCTGCGATATTCCAACCCGCGTTGATGACACGATCGCTATTGCTGCCCTTTTCCAGGCACTGGTCGCGAAGGTCAACAAACTACTCGATCAAAATCTGACGTTTCGGCTCCATCACAAAATGCTGATCGAGGAGAACAAATGGCGCGCAGTGCGTTATGGTCTTGATGGCAAGATGATCGATTTCGGCAAGGGTAGGGAAGTGCCAGTGCGTGCACTCATCCGTGAACTACTGGAGTTCGTTGACGATGTTATTGACGACCTGCGCTCGCGCAAAGAGATCGGGCACATCCACACCATCCTTGAGCGAGGTACTTCGGCCGACGACCAGCTTCGAGTCTGGCGTGAGACAAACGATCACAAAGCCGTCGTAGACCGCTTGATTGAAATGACCATGGAGAATGTTCCGCGTGAAGTAATTCCCATCGCTAAGCATTCCGAGTTAGAGCCATTATCGGTCGCTTAAATGAAATGGAAAACCTTCACAAAGCGGATACGTAGTCCTGCCGGGTGAGGGGGCTAGGTAAACACGCAGTTGAGTGATAAGGTACGAGGCGAACCGAGTTCAAGCTTACTCTCTTCTCAGCTCCTCTGGAATCACCCAGATCACCTGAAGTCCATAGCCACAACTTAAAGGAGCTAACCATGTTTACACGCCATGTCATAATGGATCTGAAGCCGAACTCCACCACCGAGTTTGCGAGTCTTGTTGAAAGCAAGATTTTGCCACTCCTCCGTAAACAAAAGGGATTCCGCGATGAGATGACTTTCATCGCCCCAGATCGCTCGGAAGCGATAGCTATCAGCTTCTGGGACACTAAAGAGGAGGCGGAGGCCTACAATGTCTCAGGATATCCTGAGGTATTGAAGACGCTCACGAGTCTGGTGGAGGGAACGCCCAGAGTTGGTGTAGCTGAGCTTGCCACTTCAACGCTTCACAAGCTCGCAGCTGCGAAAACAGCGTAAGTAAAGCAGACGTATTTCTAATCGGAGAGAGGGTGGACATCCGCCCTCTTTTTTCGTCTGACAGACATGTTTTCAGAATGCGTTTCAAAGAAAATTCATGAGGATGATTTGTGGGGCCAGGCATTCACACCACAGAGTTATTGACTCTGGCTAACCCGTAACTGACTCAACCTTCTATGTGGGGTAGCACACAGACGAATCTCCCCAGGCAATGTAAAACACTCATAGTCTGAGGCCTAACCAAATTTGTCGACCAAACGGATTCAACGAGACAAGAGTCTCCGATGTCATCATCAACGAAAGTCGTGCAGGTTGAGCACAGTGATTCAAATGTCGTGAACGACGATGAGTCACCCGCCTGCGACCAGGCGCAATCACGACTGCGCATTTCAGAACTCCGCTACCGGCGTCTCTTTGAAGCTGCACGGGACGGAATACTCATTCTCGATGCGGTCACTCTAAAAATCACCGACGTGAATCCATTCATGACGGAGTTGTTGGGTTACTCACACGTCGAGTTCTTAGGAAAGGAGCTTTGGGAAATAGGTCTCTTCAGTGATAAGGAGGCGAGCCAGCAGGCCTTCAAAGAGTTGCAGAGAACAGGCTATCTCCGCTACGAAGACTTGCCGCTTCAAGACACAAACGGAAAGCTCAGGGACGTGGAGTTTGTCAGCAAC
>DATIBX010000312.1:0-2804 GCA_035457105.1 Pyrinomonadaceae bacterium | reverse complement strand
AACACCACGGAGCGGGTGGCATCCAACGGCACAAAAGTGATGTCGGCACCCGCGCGAAGCAGATGCTGATCCGGAATCAATTGGGCTTCTATGCGGTAGCTAGTTACGTCGAATCGGCTGGCAACTGGCTGGGGCGCAGGTTGCTGAGACCTTCCGGAACTAACCGCCGTGAGAATCAACCCAATGGCGGTCAAAACCCCGGGGATGATGGACTTGATTATTGTCATGGCTTTGCTTTTTTGGCTAATTATACAGCCGTTTTGACCGGCAATCCGTATTCACTTTGCACTTCACACCAGGTACGGCGCCGCGGTCAAAAACCACAGAAGAAGCCTGCCTCTGAGTCAAACATGCAGATGGCCGAAGCGGATGCCTGCCTTTCACGACTGTTTAGGATGGTTTAAAAGCGCAGCCGGTTGGCTGTCCAAGACCGATGATTAATCAACCAACTGCGAATTCTCTCTCATTTTCATCGTGGCTTTAGCCCGGTGCCGTCCAGTTAAAATAGTGCACGTTGAAATCCCCCTAGGACATCTGCACCAGCCTCTAGGCAACCAGGCGCACGAGGACGTACGCGCTCCGACAGAAGAGCTTCGGCGGTGTGCGCCACGGAGCTACTGAAGGTTATCTTTAGAGCTACCTCGCTAAAACCACTCAAGCTCTTCAGTCAGACCGCGTACGTCCTCGTGCGCGCCGTCGAATCGTTGGCCGTGAGAAACAGATTCCTGGAACCGGTTTATTCTTATTACGGAACCGAAAACCGTCGAAACGCTCGAAAATGTTCTTGGGCCGCGGTCACCGGGCTAAAGCACGGTGAGAGTGATAAGAGAACTCGGATCTGATTAGTACCTCCGAATCGCCTAACCCTATTGCCTCAAAATAAAATCTACTCCTACGGTGAATCGTTGCCTCATAAATAAATCTACTCGAAATGAGTTTGCGTTTTAGGTGTTGCAGTGTGCCATGTTCGGGTGGTGGCGCACCATCGAGTTTGGGTTTTGTTTTTTGTCTTCATGGTAGATATCTCCAGCAGTGGCTGTGGGAATGTGGGAAAGTCAGGCGGCGGCTTTTTTGCCTGACTTTTCCAAGCGCTTGAGGGAAGCGACGCGTTTTGTCGCTTTCCGCATGCGCGTCATTTCCATAGCCGGTTTGGCCGCGTGGCGTTTCACATTCTGGCCTTTGCGCGTCTTGCTGGAGCGCAAAGCCGTGGCCTGAAGTTTTCTTTGTAAGCTTTCGATTTGTCGTTTCAATTGCGCGGGATTAAGTATGCGATAACGAGCGCGCAGTTGCTGCTTGATTTCTTCACTGATGAAACCGGAGTCCAGCAATCGTTGAGAAGGAGTGCGGCCTCATCGTACTTCTTGGTGACGCGCGCTCCGTGTCGTTCTTTGGATTTGAGCTTCATGCTCGGTTGAAAAAAGTTGGTATAGAGATCCAGCCGTTCATAGAGCTCCTCGAGTAAGCGCAACTGTGGCTCAGTATCAAACCGTTGATAACCCACTGCGCGGCGCACCACAGAGTAATTCTTCTGCTCCACAAAGCAGCTGTCGTTCTTGCGATAAGGCCGCGAGCGCGTGAACGTAATTTTGTGCTCCCGGCAGTAGTTGTAAAGCGACTCGTTGATGAACTCCGAGCCGTTGTCAGAGTCGATACCAAGTAGTGAAAAGGGCAATTTTGCTCGGATTTTCTCCACTCCCTGCAGAGTCCAGACCTGCGCTTTGTTCTGCAGCGCCGTGCTGCAATTCCAGCCGCTGGCAATGTCGACCGCATTGAGCGTGAAGGCATGGTGACTATCGAGCACGCCGCCGTCATGGCCCACCAGATCGATCTCCAGGAAGCCTGGTTGTTGGTCATCCCACTCCGTGAACGTACGCATCGGGATCTGATGCTTCAGCAGGGTGCCGGGCCTCGTATGAGTCCGTCCCTTCAGTTGATACTTCTGGCGCTCCGGTCGTAACAGTCGATCGATGGTGGCAGCACTCATCCGCGCCAGTTTCTTGGCGGTGGCTGCGTCACAGCGCAATTCATTGTGCCGCAGCAGTCGCTCGACCATCTCGCCCAATACGGGAGCCAGCCGTTTGCCGCAGATGTAATCCATGATCCGCCACACCTGCACTAATACTTTCACCGTCTGCTCGTCGTAAGTTGGTCCTCGTCCAGGCCGCCGCAGCCGCTTCCCGACATCCCCGCGCACCCGCACTTTGCGATCTACTTGCAGCACCCGTCCCTGGTTCCGCAACACCAGGGCCGCGTAGCTGCGCGCGAACCCCGTCAACTCCACAAACTCATTTAGAATTGCTCCTCTCTCTTTTTTCCCCGCCTTGCGGTAACGACCCGCTGTCGCTTCCGCTATTCGTTTCCGCTCCTTCATCGTTAGCCTCATTTTCTACCCCGCCGCCCAGCGTCAAAACTGCGGGGTTAATCTCTCTCATTTCGAGTAGATTTCTTATTTGAGGCAACGAATCAATTTCGAGTAGATTTTTTATGAGGCAATTGGCTCGCTTGACCCTTCGTGACCCCGCCCATAGAATGCTCAGCTTGCTGTTTTGATAGTTTGGTCGTCGGGGCGTAGCACAGCCTGGTAGTGCGCTCGGTTTGGGACCGAGAGGTCGGAGGTTCGAATCCTCTCGCCCCGACCAGATTTTCTAAGAAAAAGGCCACTTGTTACAGTGGCTCTTTTAGTTTGTGCCGAAATTTGTGTCCAGAATAGAGAGAAGTTGCGCCCCAGTGGATAGTGGCCCTTAATTCAATACAGAGAGGTTTCAAATAATGGTTGATACCGAAGAAGTTGTAGGACCACCAAT
>DATIBX010000311.1:0-18161 GCA_035457105.1 Pyrinomonadaceae bacterium | reverse complement strand
TCGTCGCTTCAGGTGAGGTAAGCTTACCGTCAAGAGAAGTGGTGAAGTCAGATGTTAATCAATCACGCCCACTGATTAGCGCTTTAATGGATTGGAGAGCCACGTTGCGACCGGAAATGGTGGCTTTGAAGAATTGGCCCAATGTTGAGCCAGGTCACTTCCAGAAGAAGCGATTGTGGCAAAAAGGTCTTTATGATCACGTAATTCGTAACGATGTCGATCTGCAAGAGAATATCGATTACGTCGTGATGAACCCAGTGCGCGAAGGGTACGTCACCCACCCTCAGTTCTATCCGTATACTGGTTTTCCGTCGTAGGGGCGGCACTCCGTGGCCGCGCCTGTTTTATTTTTCGCGTGCCTCATCAAAAACGTGGGGTGGCCACGGAGTGCCACCCCTACAACCGCACGTTGTTTTATTTTTCGCCTGCCTCATTACAAACGTGGGGTGGCCACGGAGTGCCACCCCTACAAGCGCACGTTGGTTTTTAGGGACCTAGGGGGGGCGGAGCGAACAGATAACGTTGATTGACCCAACCAGACAATGAGTTCGCTTTGATTGGGATCCAGGTTGAATTCCTGACACGTTTCGGTGGCCCTGTCACGTAGACATCTTTTGCGTCCGAAGCTAAACGTCCCACTTCTCTTCCCTTAGTGCCAGGAGTTGATCGGACTACGAGTCCATCTGCGGTATCGAAAACGGAATAAGGCTTATCGCTCTGCATGGGCCGGGCAGTCCCCGATGACTTTCTACCGGTCACCACATCGACTGCTATCCAACCTTCGACCGGCGCACTCTTCGGCGGATCGGCGCCAGTTGAATTAATTCGGTAGTAATAGATTCTTTTGCTATCGCGAGACCACTCAAGCTTATCGCCGAAAAGTTGGTCCCAACGGGCAGTAAACTCGCGTTTGCGAGTGCCGTCTGCTCTAAATAAGAAACCTGAATTGTCGGTGCATTCAAAACCGCAAGCGATGACTACAAAGTGTTTGCCTGCTGGTGAATAGACAATCTTAAGTACTGACATGTAACCGTCGCGTTCGGCTGCAAGAATCACGCGCTGGCCCACCGAAACTTTCGACTGGTCGTCACTAATCACGGCCCTGGGGGTTTGCGCGAATATGCTTGGGGTCAGTCCTGAGATAAGAGGGCAGAGTAAAACTAGCAATCGAAGACTGCGATTCATAACCGTTCCTGCTTGCCTGTTAGTGAGATAGCAACGAAATGATACTTGAACCGTTAACTTTAGTAACGCGTATCGAAATGCACGTGGTGACGGACGTGCTTATTTCTTCTCTTCATGTTGTTCGATCTGTTGGACCAGGTGATCCGGCTGCACCTCTTCGCCCATTACCTGTACCATCGAGTCGTTACTGAGATCAACACCAACCTTCTCAGCTATCGCTCGTAACATATTTATCATCATCGTGTTCTCCTGTTCGGTGAGTAGATTGATCTGGAGGTCGAGATGATTCCTGCGGTCGCTAATACGCGTGTCGTGGTTTTGGCTGATCAAAATAAACGTCGACAAAAATATCGCTTCCAACGAAACGACCAGGGTCAAAAAGGTAAACGGAAAAGGGTCGATATGATTAACGCCCGGCAGTAAGTTGTAACCAATCCATAATCCAAACCAAATAACGTGCACCCAGACAAAAGTCATGCTGCCACAGAAATTAGCAATTACATCAGCGATACGGTCTGTGGGCGTGCGCTGATCTCGCTGTGCCTCCTCCAGTTTCGAGATGGCTTCGACATTCTGACGCGTCAACCAGTCCGGTGATTGAGCCTGAGACTTTGATGTCTTTTTTGACAAGTCTCTGGTCTTCTCGTTCGATTTAGGTTTCGCCTGCTCTTTTTTGACTGCCATGATTGTTTGCAGCATCCTGCAACTCGTGACATAGGCAAGCGCAGGGCCATTAAAAACACTCTTAACTTTTGCGATTTTGACCAACTAAAACTCAAGGAGTCACCTCACAGTATTCCTAAGTTTGTATTGCTCTGGTACGTCAGTCGCCTTTTGACCGCATCGAGAGAAAACACACGTTCAGGCATATTGCTCGACTTTATTAATCGTTTGCACATCTGTTGCGGTCAGCGCTTTCCAATAAAAAGGCCCTTCGTACCGCTAGTTTGGATCTACCCTCACCAGTGCCGCACCATTTCTTCGCTTCGCCTATCTATCTTTGAAAAGTCATAGACGTGCGTAGTCGTAACAACGAATAAGATGTTTAGTGTAGCGACGGAGCAACTCGTGTCGATCTGACCTTTCGAAACACAAGGGCCACCGGAATACAGATGATGCAGAGAAACGCTAGCAGTCGAAAAATATCGATGTACGCAAGCATCGTCGCCTGCCCGAGCAGAGTTTGGTACAAGGCTCCATAAGCCTGGCCGGGCGCGCTGGCTGGGTTTCCATTTGCAGAGAGAACTGACGCCAGTTGCGCCAATCTCTCCTGAAACACAGGATCATATGGTGTGAGGTGATAGACCATCTCTGACTGATGAAGTTGGGCGCCCCTGGCGAGTAAAGTCGTAACCCCCGCAATGCCAAAACTGCCGCCGAGATTCCGCATTAAGTTAAAGATTCCAGTCGCATTACCAAGCTGTTCGTTGGCCACCGTTCCGGTTGCCATGATCGTCATCGGCACAAAAACGAAGCCTATCGCCAGTCCCGCTACAACCTGGGGTCCAACGATGCTGCCCATCGAAATCTGAATATCGATGTCGCTCAACATATAAGTTGAAACTCCGATGAGAGCGAATCCGAACATGATCAAATAGCGACCGTCAACCTTATTGATCAATCGGCCCACGATCAGCATGGAAGCGACGGCGCCTATTCCCCGCGGGCTTACCGCTAGTCCTGACTGCAAAGCGGGATAACCTATCAACGTTTGGAGAAACAGCGGTAAGAGCGCGATGGTTCCATAAAGAACTGAGCCGAACAGCGCGATCAAGACTGTTCCGACAGCGAAATTACGATTCGCCAGCACCCGAAGATTCACGATTGGCTCAGGGGTTGTCAGTTCCCACACTACAAAACCTACCAGGGCTACGCCCGCCAAAACGGCAGCCCAGGTGATGAACACTGAACCAAACCAATCCAGCTCTTGCCCTTTATCGAGAACAATCTGAAGCGAGCTCAGACCCAAAGCCATAAGACCAAAACCGATGTAGTCGATCTGCCCTGGCTTTTGAGTCTTGATATAGGGAGGATCTTCGACGAAAGCATTCGTCATAAACATCGCGAGAATGCCGATCGGTACATTAATATAAAAAATCCAGCGCCATGAATAATTATCTGTTACCCAGCCACCGAGCGTTGGTCCAATAATTGGCGCTACGACAATACCCAGACCATACAGTGCTATCGCTGAGCCACGTTTCTCGGGCGGAAAACTCTCTAACAAGACTGCCTGAGCGATCGGCTGTAAAGCTCCTCCGCCCGCGCCTTGTAAAACTCGCGCAAACAACAAGAATCCAAGACTTGTCGCGGCGCCACAAGCGGCTGAAGCGATTGTGAAGATGGCGATGCAGACAACCAGAAATCGCTTACGACCAAAATAGCGCCCCAACCAACCCGTGGCTGGCAAAATGATCGCATTGGAGATCAAATAACTTGTCAGAACCCATGTTGATTCTTCCGTTGTAGCCGACAGATTTCCGGCGATGTAAGGAAGGGACACATTCGCGACCGACGTGTCGAGTACTTCCATGAAGGTAGCGAGCATGACTGAAGCTGCGATCAGCCAGGGATTGAACGCCGGAGTCCAACCCTGTGCTGGCGCTACTTTTTTCGGAGAGTCCGTACCGGCCGCGCGGGTGCGTAGATTTCCAGCCGCCACCGTTGCGTCGCTCATCGAATCGACACCTCGGGCACAACCGACATACCAGGAGCGAGCAAATGTTTATCGTTTGGTGGCTCATCGAAGACGATCTTCACCGGCACGCGCTGAACAACCTTCACGTAATTACCAGTTGCATTTTCAGGAGGGATCAAACTAAAGCGGGCTCCCGTTCCCGCTTGAAGACTGTCGATGTGTCCTTTGAAAACAACTCCTGGATAAGAGTCTACGGTGATGTTTACGGGTTGACCGGGAACCATCGAACCAATCTGGTTCTCCTTGAAATTTGCAGTTACCCAGACATTCGTGGGAACGATTGAAAGCAAAGCCTGGTTGACCTGGACCAACGCGCCCTGTTCGACAGATTTGCGCGTGACATAACCAGTTTCGGTGGCATAGATCTTGGTGTACGAGAGTTCCAATTCAGCCTGGTGTACGGCGGCTCGCAATTCCTCGGTCGTCGCACCAGCGGTCAATGACTGCGCCTGGGTGACGGCCACTTGCTGCGGTGCTGTAGCGGCTCGTGCCAGTTGGCCGAGGGCCTCGTCAACACTTGCTTCGCCTCCGCCTACCTGAGCCTGGGCCTGCACTGACGCATCGGCCGCCGCCGAGTGTGCTGATTGTGCTTCACCTACCTGGGCCGCCGCGGCCAAAACTCGTTGCCTGGACGCCTCGAGCTGCGCATTAGCCGTATGTGCTGTGGCAACTGCCTGGTCCAATTGCTGTTTAGCGATCTCATCTTTTGCATAGAGAGCCTCGTACCTTTCAACATCGGCATTAGCCCGCACGCTTTCAGCTTCGGCCGCAAGTACTTGAGCTCGAGCCTGCTGAAGATTTGCCTCAGCGGTCGAGACGGCCGAGACCGCCTGGGCCACGCGACTCTTAGAACTTGAGGCACCAGCTCGCAATGATTCGACGCTTGAACGCGCTCTCCGAACCGTCGCTCGCGCCTGCACCACCGATGCTGCAGTCGTAGCCCGGGTCAAAGAGACCGTAGTTTCGGCCTCGCTCTGTCTGGCAAGCGCAGCCTGTAGCGCCGCTCTAGCCTGATCCAATCTGGCCTCATAATCCCGAGCATCCAGTTCAACTAACAGATCACCAATCTTTACGAACTGATTGTCGTCGACGTAAAGGCGAGCTACATACCCGGAAGCTTTTGGACTGATCTGAACGATGTGACCATCAATGAACGCGTCGTCGGTACTCTCGTGCGAGCGGGCGTAGAGCCAGTATTTGACACCAATCCCTGCACCCATCAGAAAAACGATGAGCAGCACAACAAGCACCGGTTTCCGTCTGAAAAAGGGGGTTGTTTGTTTCTCGGTGGTTTGTTTGTCGCCCACTTGCTCTTCGGCTACTGGCGGCACGGGTGCTAAAAGGTTCTCATCAGCTACAGCCACAGGCTCAGCTTGATTTCCGCCTGGGGGGACCACTCTTCGACCATCACCCGATTCTTTCTTATCTTCAATACCTACTTTGTCTTCCAGCTCTAACATGATTATCCCTCAAAGTTTGAAGCGGCTCCCGCCGTTCGTATTTCACGCTCGTTAGAATTGCGCAACTACCAACGGAATACCTCCGCTCGTCCCATCGCGGCAGCCAGATTCAAACGAGCGGCGTTGTGTTGGGCCAACGCTGTCACTTGCACAAGGCGCGCATTCACCAGAGTTGTTTGCGCCGTTACAACCTCGAGATTGTCAGCTACACCTGACTTAAACCGATCCCGCGACATCTCGAGCTCACGTTGCGCGAGCGTCACAGTCTCATTGGCAGCCTGTACTTGAACGGCAGCTGTGCGTAACGTGACCAAAGCAAGTCGCACATCCTCTTCTACCTGGCCGCGCACATTCGAGAGTTGGAGTTCATCTTGTTTCTGACGACTCTCTGCGGCAGTTACTCGTCCACGAGTAAGACCACCGTTGAAGATCGGAACATTCAACTGAATGGCTACGCGTCTCGTTGGCAGGTTTGAGCGGTTCGGGGTCACACCGCTACTGCCGTAATCAGTGATAAAGTCGACGGAAGGAAGGTGCTCAGCTCGAGCAGCTTGTAATTCTCGCTTGCTGAGATCGAGTTGCGCCCCTGCTACCTGAACTTCACGACGGTCCCGACCCGCCTGATCAATTGCTATCTCCAGGGCCGGCGGGTTTTCATCGTTGAAACGAAGCTGGTCGGTTAGCGTGAGGGGTCCACCAAGCGGCAAGCCGACTACTCTTTGCAGATTTAGACGCGCCTGTTCAGAATCAGTTTGAGCCTGCGCCAGATCTACCTGTTGTTGGGCCAAACGTGTTTGCGCCCTTATTACATCCACACCGGTCGCGACTCCAGCGTTGCGTTGGTCCTTGGCGAGTTGCAGTAATGCCTGGGCCAACTCAACGTTCGCTTCCGCGGCGGCTACAGCCCTCTCGGAACGAACTGCCTCGAGATAGAACAACCCGGCTCCATTCGCCACCTGTTCGCGCGCCAGTGCTTCTTGAAACTCAGCGATGCGAACTCCAGCTTGTGCAGCCTGGTAACCGCGAATCGCGCTCAGGTCAAAAACGGTTTGCGCCAACAATACCCGCGCATCAAAATTCTTGAAGGGACCAATAAAGGGGCTGTTGAATCCTGGAATAGTGCCTGGTTCAAAACCGATCGCGACCAAATTCTCAGTTAGACTCGCCTGGTACGCAGCTGCTGAAATATTGGGCAGCAACGGAGCGAGCGCCTGCTGCTTTAGGCCATGCGCCTCGCGGCGGCGTTCGTGAGAAAGCAGCGTTGCGAGATTGTTTTTGATTGCAATCTGGATTGCCTGCTCAAAACTTAAAGCGGCGGGCTGGCCGGCACTTATGCGTGCGGCTCCCGACACTTGCTGTGGACCACGAATTACTGGACCACGTACATCCTGAGCAAAAACCTGCCCGATCCCGAGCGGCAAAAACAGTACGACAAAAATGAAACGCTGTAGGTTTACGGAGCTAAGCATCACTCACTGTTTATGTCATAGAAAACAGCAGCGAGTATTTTCAGTCCTTGTCGGGAAGTGCGAGAATTTGCTAGTGGTAAAACGAAAATCGGTGACAAGGCCAGTCTCATTCACACCTGACTGAGCCGGCCGGTGTGAATGAGCTTGCAAAACCGAATGCCCGGACAGTTCAGCTAAGCGGCCTTTGATCCGACTGGCGTTGTTGCACGGTCGGACCCACCCAGATCAACGTTGCGTGCGGATGAACCCTTTTTGGGAGGTGAAATCAGAATTGGCAGTATCGCGGAGATCAACATCACCAGGGCGATTATGTGCAAGGCGCCCCGGTAAGAACCCGTAGTCTCGCGCATATAAGCAATCAGCAATGGTCCAACAGCGCTGGCTACACCCCACGCTGTCAACATCAGCCCATAGATTGGACCAACATTTTTTGATCCGAAATAGTCTGCCGCGAACGCCGGCATCGTTCCGAATCCACCTCCGTAACACATCAAAACTATGAAGGTGAGTATGGTCATCACAACGACCGTTGTAATTGATGGTAAAAACCAGAACAGTGCTACCTGGAGAAGAAACATCACCAAGAAAGTTGTGCGTCGTGATAAAAGGTCTGAGACCCACGCCCACAACACCCTGCCAACAGCGTTTCCAATACTCGCAATCCCCACCATACTCGCCGCAACTACCGCAGTAACGCCGACTAGTTCCTGGAAGATCGGAGCTTCCTGAGAGATGACTGAAATTCCGGCGAACGTATTTAAAAATAGCAACAACCACAAGGCGTACCATTGCCAGGTTTGCAAAGCTTCCCGCAGCGTGTAATCGTGTCTGGCGCGTTGCCTGGTTTCAGAGGCTGTCTGCACCCAGCCCGCGGGTCTCCAACCTTCTGGCGGATTCTGCATAAACAATCCACCAATAACAGTCACGACCAAATAAGCAATCCCTAGATATGCGAACGTCGTTAATACACCGACACTCTGGATGAGGGACGTGGCGACCGGCGCAGTTATTAATGCGCCGGCCCCAAATCCCCCCACTGCCACACCAGTGATGAGTCCTCTGCGATCTGGAAACCACTTCACCAGGACCGCTACCGGCACTATGTAACTAAAGCCCAGACCGATGCCCCCTATCAATCCATAGCTCAGGTACAACCACCACAGTTTGTTGGCGGAGAAGCTCGCCAAAAAGACTCCTAATCCGTAAAGCACGCCGCCTGTCAAAGCGACAACGCGCGGTCCGGTGAGATTTAACCAGAGACCTCCAAAGAACGCTGAGACCCCCAGCACAAAAATGCAAATGGTAAATGTCAACGTCACTTCAGATATGCTCCAGTGAAAGTGGTTTACAAGTGGAGCTCGAAAAACACTCCAGGCGTAAACAGCTCCAAGCGCGATCTGAATAAGTACGGCCGCTATTGCAATGATCCAACGATTTGTTACCTTCATGATCTGGTCTTTCTAACCTTTGGTTTCGACATGCTTCACAGCTGAACAAGCAAGAACATCTCAGTTCGATGGTCCAAACCTAAATCTATTTCTTAAGAGCTTTCACGGTTTTCTTGCCAGTTTGACAGTAACCTTCCCCGTTTTGCTTACTGCCTTGGCGTTACCTTTACTACCCGCTTTCACAGCTTTCGCAGTAGCTCGACCAGGAGCTTCAACTTCCTTCGCTACCCCGTTGCCCGTTTTTTCTCCGGCCGTCGCCGAGTCTTTTGCTGTGTCCTTTGCGGCGTGTTCGGCATCGGAACTGACTTGTTGAACTTTGCCTCGTTTGCCGTTCTTCTCGGTCTGGTCGTAACGAGAATTGGCTAATAGCTGCGTCGCTAATGCGGTGAAACTCAACAGAGCAACGATTGCGATATTTGATATTGTTGCTTTTGGTCTCATGCGATTTCCTCTTTTCAATTTCTCTTATTGCAAGGCGACAACTCTCGGCTGATCGTTTGTATGATCACAGACGAGCTGGTTTTTCTTCTTTCGAGCCTTTGCCCGAAAGAGCACTTTCTTGCTTCTAGTCGGTTCGGATCTGTCGGGCTCAGATCGAGGAGTTTCAGCCCAGGGTTGAGCTCAGGAGTACTTTGGTCCGTTCGGATCAGGTCGGGTTTACACCGAAGGTGTTGGCAAATTTCCGGCCAGGGTTGTGCTTTGACAGCCCCTGGGACCAAGAATATCTTTTTGGGGAAGCGTAACCCTGAAACGGTTACAGCACGTGCAGGTAAACTATAAACGTGTCGACAACACCTTCGTTGTAACTTTCGAAACCGAGGGCTGAATTCGGATCAGACGAAATCATTCGGACGAGTCTATTTGGCATTCGCTTTTCGCGGTTAGATTTCTACCAAAGCAGATTATCAGATCATTGAATGCTGCTAAGCCGCGGCGAAAATCTTTATTAACGAAAAACGTGCTGATGAGTTTGAGTAGACCCGGAGGTCGAGCCTCGTGACGGCTCGCCTGGACCAATGCTACCGGAATGGCGCGGGTCATATCTGAAAGCAGGGTTGGATCGATGTCGCCAAGCGCCTTTAGCAAGAGCAACAGATTCCTGCTAGCCCGAATCGTTTCTGGAGTATTACCTACCGCGACGGCTTGTTCAATAATACTCGCGCCACCACCAACCGTTGCTCGCGCTGCCTCCAATACTCCGGCGTCATAAAGAGCCTGCAGCAAGTCGTAACCAGCGAGCGTTGCTGCCTCATATTTTTCGGGTTGTCGGTGCAAGTGGCCCTTTGACGCATGATGACCATTGCGCGACGGTAATTGGAATTGAATTGGTTGGGCCATTTTTATTTACCTACCCTTTCGCCCGTTTGCCTTGGCTGAATCTGGAAAAGCTTCGGACCAGGAAGATGGTAATCAGTTCGATTCCACTTCCGATCCACTTCAACGCCGCGCTGCGGAGTTCGCGTACCCCAACGCGGGTTTGACGGCGGAAGTGGGTTGACGCCGATTTCGGGTAGCACAACCATCTTTACCGCGACCTCTTTGAAAGCAGGTGTGTGGGTGACGGGATCCGTATAGCTACTGGTCAGTCGATTCACTGGATTCTCAGTTGAGTTCATCGGCATATAAAGTTCCTTTCCGTGCACCCGATCTGTAACAAGCGCCTGCACTCGAACTTTGCCGTAGCGCGAAATCAGCTGTACCCAACTTCCCGATTGGACGTTTCGTTCCTCTGCCAGCTCTGGAGAAATCTCGACGAAGACATTCGGAGTTTGTTCCCGCACGCCCTCAGTTCTGTAAGTCAGATTTCCTTCGTGGAAATGCTCGAGGAGGCGCCCATTATTTAGGTGGAGATCGTATTCACTATCGGGCTGCTCCGGCGGCTCGGTCCAACTAACTGGGAACAGCCTCGCTTTGCCGTCTGGAAAGAAAAACTCTTTCGTGTAAAGCAACGGTTGATCGGTGCCGTCAGCAGCCACGGGCCATTGGAGTGAGCGAAATCCTTCAAGTCGATCGTACGTCACACCGGTAAAGATCGGAGTAAGAGACGCTATTTCGTCCATTACTTCTGATGGATGATGGTAATCCCATGCTGCGCCTAAATGATTTGCAACGTCCTGAATTATTCTCCAATCCGGGCGAGTTCCCTCCAATGGTTCAAAAACTTCATAGAGTCGCTGAATACGACGTTCGGTGCTTGTAAAGGTTCCTTCTTTTTCGAGGCTAGGCGACGCGGGCAATATCACGTCAGCAAATTGACAGGTCACACCAAAAAAAACTTCCTGGACCACCAGCAACTCGAGTTTTGAAAATGCATCGCCTACATAGTTTGCATTTGAGTCGACGATACTCATCTCTTCCCCGCCGAGATAAAGCGCCTTCAAGTTGCCCTGCTGAATTGCCTCAACCATTTCATGGTTATCAAAGCCTTTAGTCGAAGGCAATTTCACGTTCCAACCCTTTTCAAAGCGAGCGCGCACCTCAGGATCATCTACCGATTGATAACCTGGCAGATTATTAGGCATTGACCCGCAATCGCTCGCCCCCTGAACGTTATTATGGCCACGCAACGGATAAGCACCGGTACCGGGACGCATGTAATTACCAGTTACGAGCAACAAATTTGAGATTGCAGTTGATGTGTCGGACCCCATGCTATGTTGGGTAACGCCCATGGCCCAGAGGATGCAAACCCGCTCCGCGTCGCCAATCATGTGAGCCACGTTCTTGAGCGTCTCGAGCGGCACTCGACACCGCTTCGCCGCGAACTCCATTGTGAACGGCTCGAGCATCTTTCGATAATTGTCGAACCCGTTAACCCATTTATCGATAAACTCAGTTTTCGCTAGTCCCTGATCGATGATGTAACGAGTAACTGCCGACAACCAGATCAGATCTGTTCCTGGCTCTGGATGTATGAATACATCAGCACGGCGAGCCATTTCGTGTTCGCGAAGATCCGAGACAATCACCTTTTGGCCGTGCAATTTTTGAGCACGCTTTACTCGAGTGGCGAGTACCGGATGACTCTCAGCAGTATTACTCCCGACAATCACTACCACGTCAGCTTGAGCAATATCAGTGATCGAACCAGAGTCGCCTCCATAACCTACGGTGCGAAACAAACCAGCAGTTGCAGGTGATTGGCAATAACGAGAACAATTATCAACATTGTTCGTCCCAATCACTGCCCGAGCAAACTTCTGCATCAGGTAGCTCTCTTCGTTTGTGCACTTCGATGAAGCGATCACGCCAATCGAATCAGGACCATATTTCTGTTGTATTTCCCCCAGGCGCGTACCCACCAGTGTCAACGCTTCTTCCCAACTGGCTTCTCGGAACCCATCGCCTTCACGAATTAAGGGCGACGTCAGTCGATCACTGTTATTGATGTGGTCCCAGGCAAATTTTCCCTTGATACAAGTTGATACACCATTGGCCGGACCTTCCAATGGTTCGACTTTCAGGATATGACGATCTTTGGTCCAAACGTCGAAGCTGCAACCAACTCCACAATAAGTACAGACTGTCTTTGTGCGCCGGATCCGCGACTCTCGCATAGCCTCTTCGGCGTCGGACACGCGCATGATCACCCCGAAACCGGTTTCCGGCTCAACTCCCTTGACCAGATCGATCATTCCGTCGAGTGATGATTTAGGAAGCGCAGTAAAGATTCCAGCATGGCCCAACATCGATTTCTCCATCAGTGCATTGCAGGGACATACCGTTACACAGTGACCACACGAAACACAGCTCGACTCACCAATTGGCGCGCCACCATCCCACAACACTCGAGGATGTGGGTCCTCCCAATTGATCGAAAGAGTTTCATTGACCTCGAGGTTTTGACAGGCTTCGACACAACGACCACACAAAATGCATTGGTCGGGATCATACCGATAGAACGGATTCGAATCATCGACCTCGTAGGGTTTCGGGCTGAAAGGGATGCCCTGGTGTTCGATGCCCAACAGTTTTGTAGTCTCATGGACAGTACAGTTGCCGTTGCTGTTATCGCAGACGGTACAGTAAAGCAAGTGGTTACTCAGAATTCTGTCGAACGCCTCTATCTGCGCCTGCTTGGCCAATTCAGACTTGGTACTCACCTTCATTCCCGACGAAACCGTTGTCGCACATGCTCGCACCAATTCGCCGTCAATCTCGACCATGCAGGTATCGCAGGTCTGAATTGGACCAAGCTGAGGGTGATAACACACTTGCGGCAGTTTGGTACCCGCGGAGTTTAGTACGTCGACGAGTCTCTCGCCGGCCTTTGCTTCAACAACAACACCATCGACGATGATTCCCAACATCCCTACTCCTTCTCCGGCGAGATCTCAGCTATTAACTTTAGCGAAGAGGAGTCTAGAGAACGGCAGATAATGAATCTTCTATTTGTTTGCTGTCAGCCACTCAAGTTTGCGCTTGGCTGGAATCGACGCTGTCGGTCGAACCACTGTCGTGGTTGCTGAAATTTTCAATGAAAAAGGGTGGCAACATCGCCACCCTGAAAAGCGCCGCCTTGAGCAATACTTAGTATCTTCTGTAATGTCGATGTTTCTTGTTGCGATGTCTCTGAATCAGATATCCGGTTCCTGCACCAGCTCCGGCTCCGATAAGAGCGCCCTTACCGCCCCCGATTAACGCACCACCAACCGCACCTACGGCCCCTCCAATCACTGCACCTTTCGTTCTGCTGTGATGATGTGGCCGATGATAAGTTCTGTATCGTCTCTGTGCATCAACATTCACACTTCCGAACGTCCCCAGTAAAAGAACTAGGCACAAAAATATGCCCCATACTCGCTTATTTCCTATCCGTTCCGACATTGTCCCCTCCAGGTTCACCAATCAATATTCATAAAAACACCGTTCGCCCCGAACAGCTGAACAATATAAACGCGAATGCTGTGCCGTGGGCCTGTTGTTCGCAAGAGGTTGCAATCGCTTAGTGAGGAGCTTGCAAAGGTAAGAATTGTTCATCTAGCAGATCAAAGAGTGTAGCGAGTTGGACCATTGGGGTTCGAAATTGGTACTGCGAGCACAGTGATGGGACAACGAAAATTGTGTTTAAAAAAATCTGCCAGGCGACTCAAAGGATTTGGGGTAGCCTGGCAAATAGTTTCAGAAGTCCTGAAATCAAGATTATTGAGAGGTTCCCTTTTTGACCGTTGGCTTCGGTGTCGCCGGCCGTGCGAGGTAGCGTTGGCTGATCAGTCTCACATAATCCTTGGTCTCTTTGTACGGAGGAATCGTCTGACCATACTTCAACACAGCGCCTTCGCCAGCGTTGTAACCCGCGAGTACCAAATCAATTCGGCCATGGAAGAGTGCCAAAAGGTCCTTCAGGTAACGCGTACCACCCCTGATGTTTTGCGCCGGGTCGTTCGAATTCGTTACTCCGTAACGAGCGGCAGTTCCGGGCATCAATTGCATTAAGCCTTGAGCACCTTTAACACTCAATGCATTCGAATTGAAGCTCGACTCTTGTCGAATCACGCAATAGATGAAATATGGATCTACTCCATAGCGTGCACCGTTTTGCTTGATCAGGTTGTCGATTGAAGCACTACCTGTTGTCCAAGGCGGAGCATTCTGGGCCATCAGGGCCATGCGCGCATTTTGGATTTCATCTGGCCTTGGCTCACGACGCGCTTCAGCAATAGCAAGCTCTGTGGTCGCAATCTGCTTCTTCACCTCGTCAACTTTGACCTGGGCAGCAGTGATGTCACCACTCATCGACTCGAACTCTTTTTTCGAGATCAGTCCGTCGTTGAAAAGTCCCTGAATGATGGTTGTTTGTTCGGTTCGCTTTTTAAGGTCCGCCTCGTATAACGCCAGCAAAGATTGCAGACTTGTCTTGTAGTCTTCGCTAGCCTTAATAAAGGACTCTTTAAACTCCTTCGCCGTAGTGGCTGACACCTCAGCGACCGGTTCTTTCCTGGAGGTTGATTTCTGTCGCTTCTGGGCCTGAGTCTGTTGAAAACTCCCGAACAGAAGGATAAAGCCAAATATGTAGGACAAATATTTCATCAATAATCTCGTTTAACTCCGCAAAGCACCTTCATACGACCGCATAGCTTGGATGTTCCGGATTTGTGGCGAGATTGCTGCAAATTTTGGTAGGACAGTCAAAAAAGCCAGTCAAAAAGGAAAGAAACGGCAGTCGCAGGATAATTACACAGAAAACCTCAATGCGCCGTCTTACCACTCTCGGGATTTACAAGGTCTCCAACCCACCCTCATGGCGAAAGGCTAATCCTAGACGACTGCCGCAAAAAGATCAAAAGCCCAATTCACTAAGACTCGCATGCTCATCAGGTCGACGACCCAACGGCCAAAAGTACTTACGTTCCGACTCTGCGATCGGTAGGTCATTAATACAAGCGTGTCGCACCTGCATCAATCCGTCTGTGTTGAATTCCCAATTTTCGTTCCCGAATGAGCGGTACCAGTTTCCTGAATCGTCATGCCACTCATACGCGAAACGTACAGCGATTCGGTTGTCGCGAAATGCCCAGAGCTCCTTAATCAACCGGTAATCAAGTTCCTTGGCCCACTTGCGAGTGAGAAACTCGATGATTTGAGTTCTGCCTGTTACAAATTCAGACCGATTCCGCCAGCGTGAATTGATTGAGTAGGCAAGCGCCACCTTGTTTGGATCCCGTGTGTTCCATCCATCTTCAGCCAGTCGCACCTTTTGTACGGCAGTATCCAGCGAAAACGGCGGTAAAGGAGGACGAGTAAGTTCGGTCGTCTTACTTACCTGTGTTTCGATCATCATTAAACCTCCAGATAACTTAACTACTCTGCAACGGTTTCAACTAAAAACCAGCGCCTTCGCTCCGCTTCGTCGATCCATGTTTCGATCAGACTGGCTGTCGCGACGTCGCCGTTCCCATCACACAACTCGTGCGTAGAGCGCAAGAACCCGATGAGTTTGTCGTTATCTGTCGACAACTCAGCAAGCATATTTTCGGGACTAACAAACTGCTGATTGTTATCGCTTAACCGCTGGTGACGCGAGATGTCGCTCACGGAATGGAGGGTGGTTCCTCCAATCTTCCGAGTGCGTTCGGCTATGTCGTCGGTCATTGCAAAAATCTGTTCCGCCTGTTCGTCAAGTAGCAAGTGGTAATCGCGAAAGTGCGGTCCACTCATGTGCCAATGATAGTTCTTGGTCTTGATGTACAAACTAAAGACATCAGCGAGCAGTTGCCTCAGCGCTGCAGCAAGTTCAACTTTGGCATCATCGCTAAAACCGCCCACTGGTTCTGTAAAATCTATTTGTAGGGCCATTTGATTTATTCCTCTCGCAACTTTATTCGTCGCGATTGATACATTAACGGTAATTGATTATAGAGTCTTATTTCTGGTTGCTTGAACTTACAAGCTTTTGCTTGATCTATCCCAGGGTTGCCAAAGCTCAACCCTGGGCTGAAATTAGCCAACACTTTCGGTGTAATGAGCCAATACCCTTGCTGTAAATTCAGGTCCACACGCTTGGTGTAATCGAAGGTTCCCCAACGCTCGAATATTCACCAATGGCGAGTGACGCCTAGATCCCATTCCTGAAAGCTCGGGGTGTTATTCCGGCCACTTTGCGAAACGAAGTAGTAAAGTGACTTTGACTCGAAAATCCTGACCTCAGAGCTATTTCAGAGATCGGCAAGTTCGTCTCTTTAATTAATTCCTTCGCAAACTCAATACGTCGTTCAGAAATGTAGTTTGTAGGCGTCATCCCCATCGATTGTTTGAAAGCCCTCGAGAAATGAAAGTAGCTCATGCCAACGTCCCTAGCGACGATCCGCAAAGCGATCCTTCCTTCAACCTCACTGGAAAGATGCTGGTCGATCAAGCTGATCGCCTTCCTTAAACGGTGCGGAGCCATCCCACCCTGACCCAGGTGAACATCTTTCAACGAACTGTAGCGCCTCATTAACTGCATCGCCAGACCGACGGCCAGAGAATCTGCATATTGACGGCCCATAACGTTCGGCTCGTTCAATTCACCCAACAGAGACATTGCGACGTGACGAATCGCTTTACTCTTGAACCCGATTTGAGGATTCAAAACGAAATCACTGGTAGTCAGTTCTAACCCCTGCACCGCACTCCTCACAAACAACGGTCGGAGAAACAACAAGAGGACATTTTGCCCGTGACTACCGGTTGTCTGAGAGGACCAAGCTATTCCTGCAGGAATGATCCCCACTTCACCCGCCTGTACAGTTCCTTCAAAATTACGCTTTCCGAGTCGGGCATTTAGATTTAGAGAGGCACCTAAATTCAGTATTACGCAATGATTATCGGAGGGACCAACCGGCATGTCGTTAAGATTGTGACGCAGCTGAATAACTCGCACGTCCTGCCATGCTAAGGTGTCACTTGAGGCAACCACCGCTTCTTGGTAATCGCGGACCACATCGGAGGTTGACGACCTTCTAAATTGGTCTTCCGGATTTTGAAGCGGATTGCGTTTCCATGTTTCTGACCTGACTGACTCTGCCAGTGATTGCGTCCAGGTAGAACTACTTTCCGTATTCAAGGCTTGTAACATTTGATTTTTCCTCTACTAAATCAATTCTCTGCAGCATCGTTCCCAGTCGATCTCAACTGAGACTCCGCCAGAGCGTTGAGTAACTCATCCTCTGTGAATGGTTTGGTCAAGAAGGCCACCGCGCCGGCCGACATTGCTTTGGCCCGCTCCTCTTCTGCGTAGTAAGCAGTGACGAAGATTATTGGGATGCTTCTTTGCTCGGTAAGCAAACGCCGCTGCAGTTCTGGACCACTCAACCCAGGCATTCTTACGTCCAATATCAGACAATCAGAACCTCGCCCCGAGTCCGATTCCAAAAACGCTTCAGCCGACGAAAATTCTTCGACTTCGATTCCCAGCGAACCGATCAATGTTTTGATCGCCTCGCGCATCGACTCGTCGTCATCCACTACCGAGATTTTTGTAGCCTCGCTAAATAAGTACCGTTCCATAGGCGCCTTCTAATAACCTTGCCTTCTGTCTCCGATTGCTCGGCGACGTAATGAGGTCACTGTATTGATGGCGCAGAGATTTAACTATTGGAAGGTGAGGCAGTAATTTGGGAAGTTTCAAACCGGATCTAGGAGAAAACTCTAATACGAGTTGGCACTTTGAGAAGTCGCGCGCAATTTTTCAGACATTCGGACGAGATCGGCGAGGGAATCTGCTTTCATCTTTTGCATAACCTGGGCTCGATGAACGTTTACAGTCTTTTCGCTGATACCAAGCTGAACGGCAATTTGCTTGTTAAGAAGACCGGCTACCACCAGTTGCATGACCTCACGTTCCCGAGCAGTGAGCGACGCGTGCCGCGAGGCAAGTTCAACCGTTTCGATTCGCTGTCGTCGCGCCGCCCGGTCGCGTTCAGTTGCCTGTTCGATGGCGTCGAGTAGGTCCTGGTCGCGAAATGGTTTGGTCAAGAACTCGACCGCACCAGCTTTCATTGCCTGAACTGACATTGGAATGTCGCCGTGACCCGTAATAAAGATGATTGGAATGTGATTCCCGCGGTCCGCTAACTCCTTCTGTAAGTGCAGTCCGCTCAGGCCCGGCAATCGCACGTCCAAAATCAGACAGCCAGGTATATCAGGAAGCCGTGCCTCAAGAAGCTCCTGGCCGGAAGAAAAGGTCTGACAATTCAGACCAACAGCTTCGATCAACTCTTTGATCGCGGTTCTCATTGAAGGGTCATCGTCAATCACTAAGACGATTTGATCTGGGTTCTTCATTTCAAATTGTTTTGCGATGTGGCAGGCGAAACTGAACGGTGGCGCCGCCTGCCGGATTATTTGTCGCCCAAAGAGTACCATCATGCGCCTCGATGATGGTTTTACTGATTGAGAGTCCAAGACCCATTCCGTCCGG
>DATIBX010000310.1:0-3598 GCA_035457105.1 Pyrinomonadaceae bacterium | reverse complement strand
GCGTGTTCTGCGATCAACCGTGAGAGAAACTCGTCGAAATGTTCCTCGCTTGCGTCGAGCAGGGGTTCGAGCAGTGCATCAATTGTGACCGCTGGTTGTTCCATTCAAGTTTGGAGTGCCGTCCGGCGTGGTCCAGAAATGTTTCCGTCCTCTCATAACACTTAATCGGCAAAGGATTCAATAAGACAAGAAACCAAGTCGGATCTCTCTGTGCGATCTCCGTGTTTCTCTGTGACTCTGTGGTGGGGTCCAGTCAGAGGCGACTAGAATCCCCACCACAGAGTCACAGAGAAACACGGAGATCGCACAGAGAGCCAAAACGGTTTCTAGTTGCTTAAAAAATGATCAAGGTCAAACTTCTTACTCCCCAATCATTTTCACCAGCACTCGCTTCCTGCGCCCCCCGTCGAACTCTCCATAAAAAATCTGCTCCCATGGCCCAAAATCCAATCGACCAGCCGTGATAGCCACAACCACTTCGCGGCCCATTACCTGTCTTTTGATGTGCGCGTCACCGTTGTCCTCGCCAGTTAAATTGTGCCGGTACTTGCTCGTAGGTTCATGCGGTGCCAGTCTTTCCAGAAAGTCCTCGTAGTCCTGATGCAGACCGCTCTCATCGTCGTTAATGAAAACGGAAGCGGTGATATGCATTGCATTAACGAGCGCCAAACCTTCTTTGATATTGCTCTCTTTAAGACAAGCCTCGACATCGGGCGTGATGTTGATAAAAGCCCGTCGGGTTGGTACGTCAAACCAAAGCTCTTTCCGATAGCTCTTCATTTTGCTCCACCTTCAATCTCTTAATCTCTGAATGGCCATCCGCATTCTACCGCTGATTGCTTGGACCATTTTCCTCTCGTTTTACGCGTTAGGCTATAGATAAGTAGGAGGTGAGTCATGCGTCACTACATCACTAGACTTTTCTTAATCCTCGCAATCCTGACGCCCTTAATGTCGGTCAGCGCTCAGTCGCACGACCGGGGATCATCCCAGCCGGCATCGAAAGAGGCTGTGTTGACTGAACGATTAATCTTCGTGTTCGAATGGATCCTCGAGGCCCATTTTACGCAGGTTGAACGCGCGGAGTTGCAGAGAATTGTCGAAGAATACTCGCGGTCGGCAAGTGCTTCAGACCAGAAAGCCTTGCAGAACATTGCTGAGCTGCAGCAGAAGATTGACAACATTCCGGCTGATCGAGTCGTAGAAATGAGGGCGGCAATCCAGACCCAGGTCCTGAAGCAAATGCGAGATCAACCGAATGATCCGACCGCTCGTCTGATTCTGTCGGTGTACGAACGTACTCACCAAAAGCCTGCTATCAGTCAGGCGAGCCAACCAGTCGTCGACCGACGCTCAGCCGGAATTCCTGCTGAACTCGTGGGCCAGTGGATTGCGCGTCGAGGATCGGGGTCGATGTATCAGAATCAAAACAACGGATCTTTCAGCGCCCCGGAAGGGACCATCGATAGTTATAAACTTTTCGCTGACGGAACCTATGAACACGCGATCCTGATGCAGAACTCTCTTTACAACTGTACGATTCGTGTGTTTGGCAGGGAGACGGGAAAACTAACAGCAAGTGGGTCGACACTCACTTTGGCTCCTGGGCCAGGAACGCTTGAATACACCGACAGTTGCCGGTCTCAAATGAATTCCAAGAAAGCTACTCAGATGGATTCGCAAGTTTGGCAGTGGCAGCTCACCAGTGACGAACAGGGCGCAAAGTTATGTGTGGTCGATTCGAAAAACGCTTCTGCTTGTTACTACAAGCAATAAGAGCGTGATTAAGACCTCTCTTGGGAACTGAGAATCAACTCGCGCCAGACCATAGCTTCGACTGACTCTGCTGGTTTCTCAAGCTCATCTAAAAAAGCGTCGCGGCGAAGGATTCCGAGCATTGCTTCTGGATCACTAAGACCCTTTGCTCGTCGTAATTGTTCCTGCACTATCACGTCGGTGTTCCTCAGAATCTCGTCGAGGGCTATAGCCCGAGTTTGATCGAAGAGAATATCAACGGCATGGGCCATCTCGTGCGCGAAAACTTCGGTGTAACGATCTTGCTTGCCTAATCCCGCAAAAGGAATAAAAGGACCGCTTAGGTTTGATGAAGGTGGCGCTGCTGCACAATCAATATTTTCCAGCCTGAGTGTAATAACAGCGATGTGGCTCAACTTCTGGGTCGAGTCGCTCAATCCCGAATGTGCCTGCGACGTAACGACTGCCTCCACGCGTCGGTTAAAATTCAACAAATGCGATGATCACTGTTCCGTAGCCGGTCGAAGAGTACTTTCAGGGTAGGATGGAGGAATTCGCCATCGTCACTCTGTGCATAAATGCTCGATTTGATTGTGAGCCATGTCTTCAACTGCTTACTTGACAGGCGATTCAGCAGGATTCCGGTGGAACATCAGGCGCAATGCCCTTGGCTGCTAAGCTTGCTGCAGAAAGAGTTGAAACAATCGAAACTACGAATACAACTATTTGCCGAACCACGCCCATAACCCCACCGCTGGTTCGCCAGGCTGCGGATCGCCGAAGATGCGATCGCAAACGAACTCAAGACTAAACTCGCGGAGTTAACCCGCTAGCGCGAAGAGTACAGCTGTCGAAGTTTTGGTTCTTACAGATCGTTGCCCGATTTCACTTTGGTTTGCTCAGGGTGTCGGGGAAGTTGTCTTTCTTTGAGGCCACTTGATGGAGGCTCACCTGATGTATAGAGTAGACCGCGTTCTCCGCGGGTTTTCGAAACATGGCGCTGACGATTCCTCTGTGCGTCCTTAGTGTTCTCCGTGTCTTCGTGGTGAAGAAACGTTCCTTTCTGCTGTGACTGAGTTTGAAGTGGGCACTAACGATAGGACACAATGTCCCGCCAATAGGAGGAAGAATAACATTACGGAAATGTCACACTCGAATGCTCGCAATCTTCGCCGTGTAACCGCGGGAGGATTAGATTATCTGACGATAACGCAGCTTGTCGTTCTGCATGCAGGGTGCCTGCTTCTCTTCTGGGTCAGTGTAAGCTGGATTGCGATTGCAGCGTGTGTCGCATTTTATTGTCTTCGTATCTTTGCCGTATCGGCGGGTTATCACCGTTACTTCTCACATCGCTCTTACAAAACAAATCGCATCTTTCAATTTGTTCTGGCCTTCGTCGCTTGCATGGCGAATCAAAAAGGTCCTTTGTGGTGGGCGGCTCATCATCGCTACCACCACTCTCATGCCGACCGCGAGGATGACATTCATTCTCCTCGCCGACACGGATTTTGGTGGGCGCATTGTTTGTGGATCTTCTCCCTCAGATATCGCAAAGCAGACTTGAAACTGGTGTCAACGTTTAATAAGTACCTCGAGTTGCGTCTGCTGGATAGATTTTATCTGCTACCACCCATCATTTCGGTCGCGCTTTTGTTTCTTTTTGGCGTAATTTTGCAACGCATGATGCCAGAGCTGCACACATCGGGATTGCAGATGTTGACGTGGGGATTCTTTGTGAGCACCGTACTGGTCCATCACGCCATTTACAGTGCCAACTCGATCGGCCACTATTGGGGAGCCAGGCGTTTCGATAGCACAGATAACAGTCGGAACAATTTGATTG
>DATIBX010000309.1:0-9471 GCA_035457105.1 Pyrinomonadaceae bacterium | reverse complement strand
GGTGAAGAGAAAATCAAGGTTGAAGCGCTCGATCTTGGAGCAGACGATTTCATAACCAAACCTTTTGGCATTGATGAACTACTCGCGCGAGTTCGCGCGGCTTTACGAAGATCCAGCGTTCGATTGGCGAACGAATCCGATCAATCTCGATTTCAAGCGGGCGATTTCCAGGTAGATCTCGAAAATCATTCTGTGAGGGTCAGCGGCAAAGAGATTCGGTTGACGCCTAAGGAATTCGACTTGTTGGTGTACTTCACAAAACATCCTGGCAAGGTCCTGACTCACCGCACATTGCTGGCCGCGGTCTGGGGCGGAAACTACGTCGAGCAGAATGAATATCTTCGGGTTTTTGTTGGCAATTTGCGAAAGAAGATTGAGCGCGACCCGGCGTCACCAAAATACATATTGACCGAACCGTGGATCGGATATCGCTTTGACCCGGATGGTCAACCGAATTGACTTCGAGGCATCGAGCGTCCAAAAATGTGTTTGCCCGAGAAAATTCTCCGGTACCGCTAATTGAGATACAATCACCTCGAAGAAAATCCCCCAATTCGAATCGTAGTCTTGTTCTTTCTATGTGCGATCTCAGTGCTCTTGGTGACTCCGTGGTGGAAAAAATGACGGAACCAAGGATTTCCACCACAGAGTCACAAAGAGCACTGAGATCGCACAGACACAACACCTAAATCATCGATTGCACCTTCGGAGCAATCGCCCAATAGATCCGGCAACAACAGCCCAAAGCATTCTTGAAAAAGATCATGAGTAATTCCGGCAAGGAAATTTACAGATTTGATCAGTTCCAGGTAGATGCAAGCAAGCGACTACTCTTTGAAAATGGCGAGATAGTGTCTCTAACACCCAAAGCCTTCGAGACCCTCCTGGCGTTGGTTGAAAGTCAGGGAAGCGTTGTCAGCAAGGAAGAGCTAATGCAGATCGTCTGGCCAAACCAGTTTCTGGAAGAAAACAATCTGGCCCAGAATATCCATGCGATTCGTCGTGCCCTTCGTGAAGGTAGTGGTAAAGCGAGATACGTCGAGACGATCCCAAAGCGCGGTTACAGATTTGTTGCTCGGGTCGAGGTTTCAACCAAACCGGAACGACACGTCGACGTTCGTGCTGATGAAGTGTCTTTCAAGAGCGTTCCCGATGGCCCAGCCCAGGCGAGAGACAGTGTTGCTGTACAGCGCGCGGTTGCTGCTGCGCCACTCAATCCGAAGACACAATATGTTGTCAGCACTGGGGACGTGAATATTGCCTATCAAGTCGTAGGCGCTCATCCAATCGATCTTGTCTTTGTCATGGGTTGGGTTTCACATCTCGAGTACTTTTGGAGAGAGCCTTCGTTTGCCCGTTTCCTAACTCGACTTGCGTCATTTTCGAGACTCATCTTGTTGGACAAGCGCGGAACTGGCTTGTCGGATCGAGTGGAGCTTTCTCAATTACCCACTCTCGAACAACGCATGACCGACGTTGAAGCGGTGATGAACGCGGTTGGCAGTGAACGCGCCGCACTGCTTGGAATTTCTGAAGGTGGACCAATGTGCAGCCTGTTTGCGGCGACTTATCCGGCTCGCACCGAGGCTCTGGTAATGATAGGCACTTATGCCAAGAGAATTAAGAGTGACGATTACCCGTGGGCTCCAACCGAATCTGACCGCGAGCATTTTCTGGAGGAGATACGTCGCGACTGGGGAGAACCGGTTGGCCTTGAGGAGCGGGCCCCATCGGTGGCCAAAGATCCATCATTCCGCAAGTGGTGGGCCGAGTATTTGCGAATGGGAGCGAGTCCGACTGCGGCTCTGGCACTCACCAGAATGAATGCACAAATAGATGTGCGTGCAGTGTTGCCGTCGGTGAGAGTGCCGGCGCTGATCATTCATCGCGAGAATGATGCGTGCCTCCCGGTCGAAGGCGGCCGCTATGTAGCCTCTAAGATTCCGGGTGCCAAATACGTCGAATTGCCGGGCTCTGATCATCTCCCATTTGTCGGCGATCAGGATGCGATCCTGGAAGAGATCGAAGAATTCTTGACCGGCGAACGGGTGTTACCAGAAATAGATCGTGTGCTCACTACAGTTCTGTTTGTGATCTCAGAAGAGCATTCTGGAGAATCAGTCGTCGATGACAGCGAGTTAAGAACTCTTAACTTGACTTACTCGAGGCGTGAACTCTCAGTATATAGAGGTAAAGAGATCGAGATCTCTCCAAACAAGTTATTCGCGACATTTGATGGACCCGCGCGTGCTATCCGCTGCGCGCGCGCGATAGTCGGAGATGCCACGAGACTGGGGTTACCGGTACGAGCGGGTCTGCACACCGGCGAATGCGACTTGATGGCAAACACTGTTGGTGGCATGACTGTCGAAATCGGTCGAGATATTGCGGCAGCAGCCCGTGAAGGTGAGATCCTGGTATCACATACCGTGAAGGATCTGGTAGCTGGCTCTGGAATAGGTTTCAAATTTCGAGCAACCCATAAATTTGGAGACTTGTTCGCCGTAGACGGCGCTGAACATTGATCGAAGTTTTGCTTTCATTACTTTCTCATAAATTTTTCATCATTCCTTAAAGACGCGCTCAGAGCCTGGCCTTAAGATGGCTCGTTTCCCCAATCACAATTAATGATGTCCGTGTACTCACGGCTGAGGCGACTAGGCGTTTGTAAGCAACCCGACGCGAGAATTTCTGATTTAGACGCGTTCGCTGAATGCCTTAGGGTGAGACTGTTTTTCGAGTTTAGAAAGGGATTTGAAATGAGGAAGTATAGTATTTTAGCGTTGAGTTTTATTATGACGCTGTTGATTGTAGTAGTAGGAATGTCCGGTGGAAGCGCTCAAGCTCAGGGTAACACAAAATCTTTTGTAGCACCGAAGGTGTTCCAAGCCGCGGGACCGAATGCCGCCGCGATTCAAGGTTCGGTCGATGCTTTTCGTGCGGCATTGGGAATTCAGAACAACGGAAACGCAATTGGACCGCTTGGCGCAGGTCACCGAGAGATCAATTGGGACGGTGGTGGCAGTAACGCGACGACGCCTCCCGTCACACCGTTTAATACGTTTCTCAACTCACGTGGTGGACAGTTCACTACTCCCGGAGTGGGACTGGCGCAGGGTCCAGTATCAGGTGGTCCACAGGGAGGTCTCGTAACGCTCTTTAATAATCCGACTTATGCGACGACGTTCGCTGCTTTTAGTCCGGTACGTTTATTTACACCGGTTGGCAGCAACATCACGAATGCAGTGTTTTTTATTCCGGGAACCAACGGAAATGTGCCTGCGACCGTGAGCGGATTTGGCGCCATCTTTACGGACGTGGATCTGCCGGATGGCAGCGGTCCTGGGGCAAAACAGGGGAACCGTTTTGCCAGTACGCTGATGGAATTTTTTGGTGTAAATGGTGAGCTATTGTTCAGCAGTTTTGTCCCTGCCTCACCAGGTAATGCTGGTCAGTCGTTCTTTGCGATCAAGTTCGCGACCGCAAAGATTGCTCGAGTGCGAATAACAGCCGGCAACGTCGCGCCGGGTCCAAATGATGATCAGACTCACGATGTCGTGATGATGGATGATTTCATCTACGGCGAACCTCAGATGCACCCCTAACCCTTGGAGTGCGGTGGCCCGGCACCGCTTTGTTAAACAGGAATCTCGCAAAATAACAAAGCGCCGCCGGGCCGGACGGACTCCAAAATTACTTAAGCGTCAGCGTAAGCACAGAAACGGAATGCGCAGGGATGGTGAGCTGAAAACTGGACGAGGCAGAAACAATAACGTTCGTGATCTTGACCACCGCCGGTGTCGCAAAACTATTCGAGACGCTCAAAGAATCGGCATTAACAACCGACAGTGACGCTCGCGGCTCAACGCTCACGCCCTGCACTGAAATATTAGTTTGCATCGAGTTTGCAAGGTTTGTATTAACCACCTTGACAAAAATGTGTTTACCATCGTTTGAACGACTGGTGACCACATCAAGATATGACACTCCACTTCCTTCTTTAGAACTGTTAAAAGTGGGACTGCGCACTTCACTTGCAATCAGATTTCCTGCGCCTGTCGATGCATAGAGCTTATTCACCAGATAAATGGGTGATACAAACAGGCCGTCTCTGCTCGCCTGAATAATTCCGCCCGGCCAACCGTTCACCAGATCAGAGACTGCGCTCATCGCGACAACTCCGTTAGACCTCTCGAAGACATTCATCAATCGAGCACCATATAACGCGCTAAGCATCGAGTACTGTTGATCGAGAGAGAGGTCGAGGCCCCATTCGTTGACCGCGAGGCTGATGGTTCGACCCGGACTTAGCTGCCTGAGAAGCTGGGACAGCTGTTCGTAGAAACGACCGTAGTACAAAGGGCGAGCCATGAGATTATTCCTGTCGCCCGCCATTTCAGACCGCCCGTAGTAGTGATGGACCGCAAGATAGTCAATTTGTGGCCCCGCTTTGCTAACCACAGTCCGATTCCACTCCATATTGTTATCGCCTACTGCGATCAGTTTGATCTCTTTGTCGACTTTCCGCATTGCGGCTGCGTAACGGTTGAAGTTTCTGGCGTAAGTCTCGGCATCGCTGTGACCGCGGACCCAAGAACCCCAGATCTCGTTCCCCACCTCCCAGAACTTGACGTTGAATGGCTCGGGATATCCGTGTGCCGCCCGCAACGCTCCGTATTTTGAAAATGTCGGACCATTGCAGTACTCAACCCATGCTGCAGCTTCTTCTGCTGTCGCGCCGCGACCTTCGACGTTCACTGTGATAGTCGGTTCGGCACCGACGTTGCGGCTGAATTGAATGTATTCGGCTGTGCCAAAGTCCGCCGGCTCAGATTCGTTCTTCCACGATAAGTTTGTCCAGCCTTGTCGTTCGTCCCTTGGACCAATGGCCCATTGCCAGTGATAGTCCTGGGCAACGTTTCCTCCCGGCCAGCGAAGAAATGCGGGCTGCAGCTCCTTCACTTTTTCAAGAACGTCTTGACGTACTGAACCAACTGAATCCGACGCCATCAACGAGGTTTGATCGAGCCAAATATGACCGTGCCCGCCGAAAAGAATCACGAATCGAGCGAGAGGATCAGTTGTTTTAACTGGAAGCCGAAACTCATATTTCTTCCATGAGGATCCTTTCGCTGGCGTAAGCTTGAACTCGGAGTAGATTGAGCCCGCAGAACTGTCCTGCTCTAATGCGACAGTCAAGTCCCCTTCGTAATCGGTTGTCTTCAGCCAAAGTGAGCCGACGTATTCGAAGCCTTTCTTTAGAGCAACCCGTGGTTGAAAGATTCCGTGTCTGGTGATGACTCCTGATTTTGCTTCTACTTGTAGTGAGTGTTCTGGGGTGAGGCCAGGCGTACGACGCTCGGGATAGCTGGACTTGCGGTCCCATTCAAATTTGATGGCGTAATCGTCATTTCGATCATCAGGATAACGCTCCCAATAACGCGACAGGCCGATGGCATTTGGAGGCTCTTCGAAGCCACGATCGCGCAACAGTTCCGCGTGCAGACCAAACTTTATACCCTCGAACATGTGTTCGAGGAACTGGCCGTAAAGCAGTGGACTGATTTTTCCGATTGTTCGGTTCGCGTCGATTACGATTTCCGCTCGTTCAGTTTGCGAAGTTACAGTGCCGAAGTTGACCAGGCATAAAGTGAGGCTCAGCAGTACAACCACACATCTCGGCAGCGCGTTCGTGCAACGGACCATAAGAGTAAGTATTAGCTCCCAGCTATGAAGGACACGAAACGCCTACGGCTTTTTTGGTATGAGCACCTGTACTGAATCCCAATTGTTCTCTGATGATCCGTACCCATAGAGCATGACTCGAAACGAGTGTGGCAAGCCCTTGATGGTTTTTTGCAGCCCCACTTGACCGTTTAAGGCAAACAAATATTCATCGCCGCGCCGCGCAATGCTCAAGGTCGGATTGGTAGCTTTCGTTGCCAGATTTCTTCCGTCCAAACGTTCGCCTCGTCCATCTACCATTGACCATGCTTCAAAAAGCCCGTCGCTGGTCAAAAGCCACTCGATACGATTACGACCGGATGAATCGAAAAGTACCGTGACAATAGCGTTTCCGAGCGGTACACCAGACTGTCCTGACTCGGGCAAGGCTGGACCAACTTTTGCCAGGGTTGCGTTGATTACAAAATGATCTGTGTTGAAGTTGGCCTTACTACGAACGCCTGAACGTGATCCACTTACGCTTCTGATTTGCAGTTGTCCATCTGCAAGTTTAAGTGTTCCCCCGCTACCGCCTTCAAAACTGAACTGCTCCCACTTTTTGTCGTCCAATTTAGTACCGCTGAAGTCGTCGGCCCATTCGTCTGCCTGTGGTGCCGCGGCCTTTTGCGGAGCCGCCGGTGCCGGCGAAGGTTCCTGGGCCCGAACGTTCACACCGAGGCTGATACAAATCGCGGTGACCAGCGGTAAGAATAGATTGAACGCCAAACGGCTCTGACTCAATTCATCTCTTGATTTAAACGACACGGATTGCCCTCCTTGCTAAAACAATACTTTTGAGAGTTTTGCCATCAGATCTTTGCGATCACGAAGTGACTGTTCCTTTTGTGTCTCTGTTATTTGCTTGAACTTGTCCAGCAAGACACGCGACTCATCATTGCGTTGCAAACGACGATAAGTAAGCCCCAGTTGATAGTAGGCCTCCGCAATGTTCTGGTCCAGTTTTAAGACGTTTTCAAACTGTACCGCCGCATCATTCAAGCGAGATTGACGAAGATATAACTTTCCGAGTGACAACTGGGCCGGAGCAAACTTAGGTTCAGTTTTTACTGCTTGGGTAAGGTACTTTTCAATTGTGGTGTTATCAGCGTTCGTTTGCTTCAACATAACGTCAGCGATCAGATAATTTACGATTCCGAGTTTGTTGTTTTTGGCTAGTGCGTCCTGGTAAGTGCGAATCGCATTTGGATACTGACCGATCTCCACGTAAGTCATACCCAGATAGACCAGTGAGGGGGCATAGTTTGGATCAATCTCGATAGAACGATTCAAAGCTTTGGCTGCCTCGTCGTTACGTCCGGCCTTAAAGTGAGCGATACCCATGGCGAACCATAATCGGCCAGACTTCGGAAATAATTCGAGTGCCTCTTTAAGACGAATAACCGCTGCATCCGGTGCGAGTGCGGTTGTCAACAACATCCCGTACTGGAATCGGTAAGCTTCTGACTGCGGGTCTTTTTGAATCGCCAAACGCATCGCGGGTATTGCGTTTTCGAGATGGCCACTCTTTTCGTACACCGACGCTAGCAACGCATAGATTGGCCCAGAGTCAATTCCTCGAGCCACGGCTCCTTCCAGTGTGCGTCCGCTGGATGGTACGTCGTTTTGCGCGAGATAAGCTCGGGCTAATTGTAAAATGGTTTCTTTGTTTGACGGGTCGATAGCCAGGGCCGATTTAAGTTCATCGATTGCTTCTGTAGCCAGGCCGTTTTCGAGCAGTGCGCCACCTAATAGTGTTCGGCTATTCTGATCGATTGTTGGACCATCTGCTTTCGTTAAGAGCGTTTGATAATCACGAAAATAATTCGAGGCTGCTTGTTTATCTCCCAGACGCAAAGTGACTATGACCAGGGCCTGGGCGACTTCGACATCCGGAGAGATCGCGTAAGCCTTATTAAAAAGGTCCTGAGCCTGACGCAAACTTGTCGGGGTGCCATCATCTAACCGAATTTGTCCAAGGTTAATTGCGGCGCTTGCCTGGTTTGGGTTGAAGCGCAGGGAGGCCTCAAATTCTTTGGCGGCTTCGTTGTTACGTTTGAGCTTGCGCAATACTGCGCCGTAATTGTTATGTGCTGACGGTGACGACGGGTCGGCGATTGTTGCCGCACGGAAGTGACGCTCAGCCTCCGCGAGATCCCCACCGCGATCTGCAATTATCCCCAGGTAGGTATGGGCTACGACATTGGCTGGTTCTGCTTCGAGCGCCTTACGGAATGTATTTTGGGCCGCATCGATCTCTCCACTTTCAAATGATTTTATTCCCTCCGAGATGAGGAGTTCAGCCTGGGTATTAGTGGTTGGAGGAGAAGTTGTCGATTGAGCCATGCAGGTTGCAGACCAGAGAAGTAGCGCGCCGACGATCACAACATCGCGCACAAGGCTTAACGAGAAAGAAGTTCGTTCCTGATTGGATAACACTGGACAGGATCCTGCCTTAGCAAGTATACCGAAGCTTGATCCAAACAAAAGGCGCGGGAGAATATTGAAATCTTCCCGCGCCTTTTAGTTCTCTTCAAGCCTCAGTCTAGAAGATAATCCGAGCGCCAAGCTGAATGTGACGCGGCTGATTAAAGTCTCCAAATCTATCTGAGATACCGAAGGTGCCAGGTTGACTCAAATCCATCGCCGGCAAAATGAAGCGGCCTCGATTGAACGCATTGAAAAAGTCTACACGGAATTCAAAAGTGGTCGTCTCAGTAAGTTTTGTCTTCTTCAGGATATTAAAATCTTCGGTGAAGAACGGCTGACCACGAAGACTGCTGTAGGTCGGCGCGGAGTCACCAAAGAAGCGCAACGGGTTGGAGTAAAAAGCGGCGTACTCTGCCGATCCAATGGTAGCATTTGTGCCGCCGTATGCTGCCGGGAATGCAAAGGCACCGGGATTCACATACTGGTATCTGACCCCGCCGGCTGGTATGTCGGTATAAAACGCCTGGCCCGTAAGATCCGGTCGCAGATTGCCATTGAAGCCGACAAGATTCAGAAAGTCTCTTGCCCCACCAGCAATGAACGGAACGAGCAATGGACCATCGCGATACCGCTGGACCCCTGAGAGCTGCCAACCTCCAATAACCTTATCGACAAAGCCTCCCTGGTTGAAGTAGCGCTTACCCTTGCCAAAGGGCAATTCAAGTACGTAGTTGACTACAAAAGAGTGGGGAACGATGTTTGGCGATGGTGTTCTTAAAGATCGTCGGTCATATGGGTTTTGCACTACTCCATTTATTGGCGTCGCGCCGAACAGATCCTCAGCAGCATCGGTGATGAGTTTGGCAAACGTATATGACAGTCCGACTTGAATTCCCTGCGAGAACCGTCGATTTACATCAATCTTCAGGGCGTGATAAATGCTCTGCCCTTCGCTTTCCTGATGTTCTGTGATGATGCCGTATTGTGGGAACGGTTTTATCGACTGCGCCACCGATCCATTAAAGCCGGGAAATACGGCGTTGCTATTGGTGGGTAGCGTGACGCCTACACTGGAGGCATAAGCCCGGTCGCTATCAGTTACGTCGTTCAGATTTTTGTTGAGCAAGGCCTGGCCAAGTTTCAGCCCGTTAAATGGAATTGCATTGAGCGGATCGAAGCCACTGCGTAGGCGAGTGCCCTTGCTGCCGATGTACGAGACGGAAGCGACAAAGTTTGCTGGCAGTTGACGTTCTACGTTTAGGCTCCACTGGGCCGTGCGACCGTTCTTGAAGTTTCGATTGAAGCCTTCTACGTCACTAC
>DATIBX010000308.1:0-6955 GCA_035457105.1 Pyrinomonadaceae bacterium | reverse complement strand
CAGTAAGATAAGCGACTCGAGCACGTGGCGGATCGCGAATTCCTCAGGCGAACATGGGGCGACGAGATGTAGACGTGGATTCCATTGCTGGACCAATTCATAATAGCGAGTCAAAGTAGAAATGGATTCCGGCGCGAGAGTTACTCCGAAGTCATCCATTCGCTCTCTTAACGTCACGCCAAAGATGTCGCTCATAGAGTCAAGCTTAGCCATCTTTTGATGCTTGATCCACCTTGGAGTGCGGCGGTCCGGCGCCGCTTTGTTAAATTGAGCACTGACAAAGAGAGTCTTGCTATGCTTGGAAAAGAGCCATTTAATGAGTGTTGTCGAGAAACGCACGCACCGTAAAGCGGCGTCGGGCCGCCGCACTCCAAAGGGAACGACGATGAGCGAAGATCTCAGTAAACAACATAGGCACCTTGGTCTCGCAGTGACAGAGCTCATTGCTGAGCATGTGGCGCAGCTCGATACCCGACGGGTAACACCCGACGTAACTCCACTTGAGCTGGAAAAACTCTTTGACGAACCTCTACCAGAGCAAGGAATTTCATTCGAAGAAATTCTCGCGAGGTTTAGATTAGATGTTGCTCCGAATGCGATGGGTGTTCCGAGTCCCAGATACTTTGGGCAGTTTAACCCGACGCCATTGCCCATTGGCGTGTGGGCCGATGCCCTCGCTTCAATGTTGAATCAGAACGCCGGCGCGTGGCGGAATGGTCCATCGTCGGCAATGATCGAGGCTCGCGTTATCCGCTGGCTTTGCGATCTGCTCAATTATGGCCCACAGAGTTTTGGCACCCTTACGAGCGGCGGCTCAGAGGCCAATTTGATCGCTCTGAAGTGTGCTCGGGATAGTGTAAGCACAAAGGTCAAGACTAGCGGCGTTCGTAGTGCTGCCGGCGATCTCGTTTTCTACGCATCTGATCAATGCCATTATTCGATAGATAAGAGCGCCGACATACTCGGATTGGGACGCGAGGGTCTTAGAAAGATCGAGACTGACGAGCACTTTCGGATCCGGCTCGATGCTTTAGAGACGGCGCTTAACGAGGATCGCAAAGCGGGCAAAATTCCGTGTTGCATAATTGGTGTCGCCGGTACCACATCCTCGGGAGCGATTGATCCACTTAAGGCATTGGCCAAAATTGCGCAAGAACACGGCTGTTGGTATCACGTCGACGCGGCTTATGGCGCAGTACTCGCGTTTTCGCAAACCCATCGTCATAAATTAGAAGGCATCTCACTTGCAGACTCGATCACGTTTGATCCGCACAAGTGGATGTTTGTGCCGTTTGCGTGTGGTGCAACGCTTGTTCGTGACGGGCAAGAGGTGTTGCGCGACGCTTTCGATATGACCCCGCAATACTTGAATGAAGATCGTGGCGGGACGGATGTGGAGTTTGATTTCTTCCGCTATGGTCAGCAGGGCACTCGACGCTTCAATTCACTTAAGCTATGGATGGCTATCAAATACATGGGCCGCGAAGGGTATGCCGAAGTGTTAGAGAGGCAGATTGCTTTGACCAAGTATTTTGCCAGGAGGCTCGATGAACTGGCCGGCTTTGTACGCCTTGGAGAAATTGAAACAGCCGTCTGTTGTTTCAGGTTCATCCCTGAATCTCACTCGAACGTTGATGGTCTGCTGCTGGACAAATTACAACAACGGTTACAACAAATTATTGAGCGAGGCGGTGAGGCGTGGTTAACGACGACCGTTTTGCACGGCAGACGTGCGTTGCGAGTCAATATCAATAGCTTTCTTACCGAGCAGCGTCACGTCGATGATTTGTTAGAATTACTCCAGCGCTGTAGTCGCGAAGCGATCCGGGAGTCGTAGGATATGCGAGTAAACAGTCGGTGTTATGCGGCGGTGTTATTGCTGGTTCTCGGTATCGCCGTGTACGCGCAAGCGCAAACTGGTCCGAAATCCTTACCGGCTGTTCGTTCGCACGCCCAGTTCGACTCGATCAGCATCACCTACGATCCAAATACCCCTTACGCTTTGCCACATGTGCTGTTTGTTATCGATCGAAAAAATGGAAACAAGATCTACTACGTCAATAAGAAGCGTTACAGCTTTCACAAGGACTTTGTAAACGGCACATACCTCTCGCTTGAGCGAGGAAAAGAGTTTTTCGAAAACAATTATTTAAAAGACAATCGTCGATTTATTCTCGGAACCGTTGCGTATCAGACTCCAATCAAGCGATGGACCTTCGAGTTTTGGGAAGGTGATCTTATACCGCCAGACTTGATCCAGCTGACTTACGAGATCATCAACAAAACGTTTTTCACGCCTGTAGCTTTTAAGCCCAACTCTCTGCGGCAGGACGACATATCAACTTCGCTCGCCGGTCTGAAAAGGATATTGCAGAGCGACATTTCGAAAGAGCAGGAATATCGGGCGCTTAATCTCGCCAAGGGTTTAGGCAGAATTCATATCATTTCTAAACTTGACGATCATGTTGAAATCGGGTTCAACGAAATCCTGGTACTAGATGAGGTTCCGATTCAGCTGCCGCCTGTTGCCGGGATCATAACTTCCCAACCTTCGACACCCTTGTCGCACATCAATCTGCTGGCTAAAGGCTGGGGCATTCCGAACGCATATATCAAAAACGCGAAGGAACTCTTGAAGCAATACGACGGGTGGTGGGTTTCGTTTGAAACTCTTAGAGACAAGTACACGATTCGAAGAGCTGATTTGAATCAGTTACGCGAATATCAACGAAGGCTCGCCGAACGTCTTGACGTTATGAAGCCACGGTCGGATCTCAGCGAGACACGTCTGCTTGATCTTTCCCAACAGCGCTCGAATTTGAGTCTTGCTTTTGGAGGCAAATCGGCCAATCTCGGTGAGGTAATGAATGCGAAGCTGCCGGGTATTGTAGTACCGGCCGGGTTTGCTATTCCATTTTCTTATTACGACGCTTTCATCAAAAACAACAACCTGGATGATGTCATCTATGGTCTATTGAACGACCAGAAGTTTGTGCACGACCCGGCCAATCGCCGGGAACGTCTGGTCAAGTTGCGCGAGCAAATACAGGCGGCAGAGTTTGACCCGGAGTTGCGCAAGCAAGTTCTCGGTAAAGTTGCGCGCGAGTATTCAGGTAAAGGTCTCTTTGTACGAAGTTCGTCCAACTCTGAAGACCTGCCAAATTTTAGTGGCGCCGGTCTATATACAACGGTCCCAAATGTTCGCGGTGACGAAGCACTCATCAACGCTATCAAGACTGTCTGGGCGTCGTTGTGGAATTTCGAAGCCTACGAAGCGCGCGAACGGGCCAACGTGGACCATTCGAAGATTTACATGGCGGTTTTGATTCAGGAAGGTGTCAATTCTGAGAGTTCAGGAGTGATAATCAGTACAGATCCTTTTGATAACGACAACAAGGGCGCTGTTTACATCAGTGCAAAGCGTGGGCTGGGGATCAAAGTCGTCGAAGGGCAGAGAATCGCCGAACAGATAATCTTTCGTCCACGGACCAATGCTGTTCAAGTATTGACGCGCTCAGCCGAAGATAGTCTTTTGACTTTCGACGAAAAGGGCGGTGTGAAAGAGGTTCCGATTACCGGTGAGCGGATTGTTTTGACTGATGACGTGATACGACGCCTGGTAAAAGCGACTTTAGAAATAAAACGAGTATTCGGTAACCGCGATCAAGACATTGAGTGGGCCTATATGAAGGGCCAGATTTATATCGTGCAATCCCGCCCCTTTATTCCAGGTAGTTGACCCCAACTTTGATTACGAGATGCTACCCAAATGGGTAGTGGACCAGGTTGGCGCTTTCCGTCAAACCTTCTCAAAGTAAACTAAAACCACGCCAAAACCTGGTAGTCATAGGTTGGTCCTACTCTGTGCAACCTCTGCGTCCTCTGTGTCTCAGTGGTGATGATTTTCTTGGGACTTTACCCACCGCAGATATCTGTCCCTTGGGCGTCCCATATGTAGTCGTTGCTTGCATTTCAATATTATCTACCACAAAGACACAAAGAACACCGAGGGGGCACAGAGAGAAGAAGATCAAGGAGAGGTCCTTTGGTATTAGCATTTTGATAGCTATCAAAATAGGAAAGATTAGGGTTATCGGGCCCGAGACGCTACTCACCATTTGACAACCGAACGGGACGTCAGATATAAGCACCACATCGATGTTTACTAGCAATCGACATGGCTACGATTTCTATTGGCATCACCACCACGCCGGTGGCGGGCCGTCGATTGTCTTTGCTGCGTCGAAATTAACTACTTAATCAGACGCAAAACGGATTCGAACCCGCTGCCAGCCAAAAAGGTCGGCAGCGGGTTTTTGCTTTTAAACTCAAACAAATACGGCAAATGTCAGTCTCAAAAATACCTTCCGGGATGCGGTATTACATCGGGCCAGAGGCTCAACTTCGGCGGTGGATCGAAGATCAAACGATGTCGATCTTCCAGGGATGGAGTTACGAGGAGATTCTTACACCTTCGGTCGATTATTACTCCCTATTTGAACAGGGAATGGGACAGGTCGAGGCCCGAACTGCATTCAGGTTTACTGACAACGATGGCCACCTTCTTAGTCTACGCCCGGATGTCACGTCCTCCATTGCCCGAGTCGCCGCTACCATGCTGGCCCGCGCTCCCCGCCCACTTCGCTTTTGTTATGCATCTCCAGTCTTTCGGCAACAACTTCAATCGCGGGCCGAGTGGCGGCGAGAGAACACGCAACTGGGTTGCGAGCTTATTGGTAGTAACGGCAGTACTTCAGATGTTGAAGTACTGCTCGTTGCGGCTGAGATCCTTTCACGCGTTGGTCTTGCGGATCAGTCAATCATCACTCTTAGTCACGCGGGAATCTTTGATGGCCTTTTCAGTGAGGCTGGGCTCGACCAGGACGCTCGGGTCGAGATACAGGGCCTCTTGAACTCGATGGACCAAACAGGTCTTAAGAATTTCTTTGCTCAGCGACCGATCGCAACGGATGTGGCCCAATCGATCCTCCTACTGTTACAGCTTTCCGGCAGAGAGGAAGTATTAATCCAGGCTCGTGAATCTATTAGGAATCCCAGATCCCTGGCGGCCCTTGATGCATTGCAAAAGCGATGGACGGTCCTCCAGTCGCTTGGTCTTGAAAACAGGTTCAGTTTAGACCTTGCCGATGTCTCCGGTCTGCAGTACTACACCGGGATGATCTTTAAGATTTATATCGCAGGTGCTGGTTATAGAGTTGGGCGAGGCGGTCGATATGATGGTCTAACTTCTAAGTTTGGAGTTGAAGAGCCGGCTGTGGGATTCGTTCTTAGCCTGGATGCTCTCACCGAGGTGCTGAGCCGGCATAATCGAAATGTCGTAATGGATTCGAGCGAATGTACGGCGGTGAAGGGTGCAGACCTCAACGCCATTTTTCGAGAAGCATTAGCTCGCCGAGCCCGGCAGGACCAAATTCGAATTGAGGTGCCGGAGTGATAACCGTCGCAATTGCCAAAGGGAGAATGCAAGAAGATGCGATTGCCTTGCTGGCAAGAGCCGGTGTGAAACTGCAGCCGGCAGCATTGGCGTCGCGCAGGTTAGCCGTAGAAGACTCTTCGGGTGACTACAGATTTATTTTTGTCAAACCAATGGATGTTCCGGTTTACGTCGAACATGGAATTGCAGATTGCGGGTTCGTGGGACGCGACGTCATTCTAGAAACTCAAGCTGATGTTTTGATTCCCCTGGACCTGGGCATAGCTCGCTGCCAACTCGTAGTTGCCGCAATTGAAAAAGATGTGTTGAACCGCTCGCTCGGAATGCTTCGAATAGCGACCAAGTATACGCATCTCACATCTTTACACTTTGGGGCACTGGGAATACCGGTCGAGATAATTTCTCTGGCAGGGTCAGTCGAATTAGCCCCTGTGCTGGGGTTGGCTGACGCGATTGTTGACCTCGCTGAAACCGGGCGAACGTTGAAAGAGAACGGACTCAGCGCCGTCGACGTGATCTTTGAATCGACCGGACGCTTCGTTGTGAACCGGGCGAGTTACCAACTAAAAGCGGAAGCGATCTCGACGCTGACTGAAGCTATCGAACGAGCATTGGAAATGCCCACCAAATGATTCGCACTATCCGGACAAAAGAGCAGGTGAAATCGTTTCTCGCACTACTTCGCCAGCGCGCTCCTGGTGCGGATCCTAATTTCATTACTTTGGTGAATCATATAGTTAATGATGTTCGCGAACGAGGCGACGTCGCTTTAATCGAGTACGCTGAAAAATTTGACGGCTTGAAATTGAGTTCCTCAGACTTAACTATTTCACCGGAGAAGTTGACGGAATTCGCCGCAAACGTAGATAGCGAAGTTCTTGACGTAATTCGTGAGGCAATCAGAAACGTGACCGCCTTTCACGAGCGTCAAAAGGAACAGTCCTGGACGCTTCAACATGGCGACGGTTGCCGGTTGGGCCAACGAATCTCGCCTCTCGACAGCGCCGGTGTCTATATCCCGGGAGGTACAGCTGCTTATCCCTCCTCGGTCATCATGAATGTCGTGCCTGCACGAGTCGCTGGGGTTCAACGAATTGCAGTCGCCACTCCGCTACAAGCTCTTTCGAAAAATCCAACTATCGCCGCAACCATCCTCGAGCTCAAAGTTAATGAGGTTTATGGGGTGGGCGGTGCGCAGGCGATTGGGGCCCTTGCTTACGGAACAGACACCATCAAAGCCGTCGACAAGATTACGGGCCCAGGAAACAAGTATGTCGCCACCGCTAAGAAGCTCGTGTTTGGAGATGTGGGTATCGATTCTATTGCAGGCCCTTCCGAAGTTTTAATTATTGCTGACGACACTGCTCCCGTGGATTTTGTTGCGGCTGATATGTTGGCCCAGGCTGAACACGGTGAAGACGCCTCGGCAGTACTGTTGACTGCGGACCCGGCCTTTGCTTCCAGGGTGGCTGAAGAGTTGGAGCAACAACTGGCGACTTT
>DATIBX010000307.1:0-9598 GCA_035457105.1 Pyrinomonadaceae bacterium | reverse complement strand
TGTTCAGCGCTTGAAGTGCACCCTGGAAAAAAAGACCCACGCAAGGTCGCTGAGTTTGTCGCTGCGGTCCGAAATGTTAAACCTTGACGATTATATAGAGCCGCAGAGTATTCTAGATCGCCCCTTTAGTGCTCCCTAGCTATGTCCTCCTCAAAAGAGACGGTTTTTGCCCTCGCCAGGGCGTAACTATGACTGCGCAAACTGAAAAACCGAGCACTTCCGCGACCAATCGGGCCCGTGGCCGAGTGCTGGTTATTGCCGACGAAGAGCACGTTCAATTTGTTGAAGAGTTACACGCTCGCGGTATCGAGGTCGTGGGAGTGTCGAATGGCACGGCCGCGCTGATTTCATTGCAGCGAGCACGCCCTCACCTCGTGGTGGCAAATCCCGCTGCCAAGGGTCTCAAGGTGCGTGAACTGGCCAAGATGGTTGCACAAGTTGATGATGGCATCCCGTTGATATTGGCCGGTGATGATTTTGCGTCATTTGAAGTCCGGCGGGCTGCCATGATCGAAGGAGCGTTCGACTATTTTCAGTTGCCAGGTGAGCTTGAATTGCTCGTTGAACGCACTCAGCAGCTGATCACTTTGCGCCAGAAGATCGATCGTTTGCGAGCTGACGCCGATTTGGACCACTTGACTGGTCTCGCAAATCGTCGCAGGTTTCGGGTTGCGCTGGTCAGGGAGGTTGAAAGGTGGCGTCGTTACGGTGTACCGTGCGCATTGCTCATGCTGGACATCGATCATCTGAAGGAGATCAATGATCGATTTGGTCATCCGGCCGGCGACATGGTGATCAGGCATATTGCACAAATTCTTTCGCAGGTCTCGCGCGAGACTGACACCGCCGCACGACTGGGTGGTGAAGAGTTTGCTCTCCTGGCTGCCGGGGTCGATACTGAGAAAGCCACGACTGCTGCCGAACGTTTGCGCGAAGTCATTAGCCGAAGAAGAGTAGAGAGCGTGGGTAACGTCACTGTTAGTATTGGCGTTGCAGGCTGTCCTGCGAGCGCCACGTCGGAACGAGCGCTTTATGCGGCCAGCGATCAGGCATTGTATGTTGCGAAGAATGGCGGGCGTAACCGGGTTGCTGTAGCTCCATTGCTCCAGGAAAAATTGCCCGGTGTCTGAAATAGTAAACTTCTAAAGGCGCCCTGAAATCTCACTCATGTCAACTGGAATTTCTGAACCTGATTTACTTGGTCATTGGGGGACGTATGGCGGCAGGTTTGTTCCTGAAACGCTGATGGCCCCACTCGAGGAATTGACCGAGGCCTACTTTGTCGCCAAAGATGATCCGATTTTTCAAGCAGAGCTGTTAGACTTGTTAACGAACTATGCTGGCCGGCCAACTCCATTATTCCATGCGAAGAGACTCACTGAATTAGCCGGTGGACCAAAGATCTACTTGAAGCGCGAGGACTTGCTTCACACCGGCGCCCATAAAATCAATAACACAATCGGCCAAGTACTGCTCGCCCGTCGCATGAACAAGCAGCGGATAGTTGCCGAGACGGGCGCCGGTCAACACGGAGTTGCCACCGCCACTGTTTGCGCTCTGTTTGGCTTAGAGTGCGTCGTCTATATGGGATCAGAAGACATGCGGCGCCAGGCGTTGAATGTCTTTCGCATGCAGTTAATGGGCGCCGAAGTACGCGCAGTCGATTCAGGATCGCGAACGTTGAAAGATGCAATCAACGAAGCTTTGCGCGATTGGGTCACTAATGTGGCCGATACGTATTACCTCCTTGGAAGTGCGTTGGGTCCTCATCCATATCCGTTGATGGTGCGTGACTTTCAGAGTGTTATCGGTCGAGAGACGCGACGGCAGATACTCGAAATCGAGGGTCGTCTACCCGATTTACTGGTCGCCTGCGTGGGTGGCGGATCTAATTCTATCGGTTTGTTCCATCCTTTTCTCTCGGATTCTACGGTTCGTATGGTTGGGGTGGAAGCTGGAGGATCGGGGAATGAATTGGGCCAACATGCGGCACGCTTCAATGCTGCTGGCGGCGGAAGTCCGGGAGTTTTGCAAGGCACTATGAGTTACTTATTGCAGGACAAGAATGGACAAGTAGCGACCACGCATTCCGTCTCTGCCGGACTTGATTACCCTTCAATTGGTCCAGAGCACGCTTTCTTACACGACGCGAAACGAGTCGAGTATGTGTCAGTGACCGACGATGAAGCGCTCGAAGCATTCCAGACTCTTTCAAAAATGGAGGGGATTATTCCAGCGCTTGAATCCTCACATGCCGTAGCTCAGGCTCTTAAGCTCGCTCGAGCAATGAAGCTGGACCAGTTGGTTGTCGTTAATCTTTCAGGACGTGGCGACAAAGACGTCAATACGGTAAGAGATCATCTGGAGCTTTGAATCTTGAGCAGAATCTCTCAAGTCTTTTCTCACCTGAAAAAGCAAGACCGGAAAGCATTCGTTCCATTTGTTACTGCTGGCGATCCGGATCTTGCTACGACCGGGAAGTTGCTGGTTGAACTCGCACGGGCGGGAGCTGGTGTTATCGAGCTAGGTGTTCCATTCAGCGATCCGATGGCCGATGGTCCGGTAATTCAACGAGCCTCAGAACGAGCCCTGGAAAACGAATTTGGTCTCGATGAAATTTTCCAACTGGTCGAGCAGTTCAGGAGTGAGAGCGAAACGCCGATAATTCTCTTTAGCTACTTCAACCCCCTTTTACAATATGGATTTAAACGGTTGTGCCAGGAGGCGAAGCGAGTTGGTATCGATGGGGTTTTGGTGACGGATCTAACTCCAGAAGAGGCAACAGAGTTTTCAGCCGAGCTGAGAGCCCACGATCTCGACATGATATTTCTCATCGCTCCAACCTCGACCGATGTTAGGTTACGTCTAGTTGCAAAACATGCCAGCGGGTTTATCTACGCAGTTTCGCGAGCCGGAGTGACGGGTACTCGTCAAAGCGTCAGTAGTGAAGCAGAGAAGTTGGTTACGCGAATGCGGGCTTTTAGCGATCTTCCGATTGTGGTTGGCTTTGGTATTTCGTCTCTGTCGCAAGTTGCGGCAGTTGAAAAATACGCTGACGGCGTGGTGGTCGGTTCGGCTATAGTTGCAGAGATCGAGCGGGCCAAAGGTCGTGACGATATCGTGGCTCACATTGGTGAGTTCACCCGGAGCCTGATGCCAGGGCTGAATACAAAATGAGTGAATTTAAGAAGGGCACGCCAATTCTGATCGTGTTGCAGAACCCGCGCGAAAAATGTTGGGGCTTGCTCGACGACATCACGACTGCTGGAGTATTCTTGCGCGGGCTCGACCTCAACGCGTTTGACGAGTGGATACGTGCGATAGTTCACGACGAGGTCACAGTTGGACTGGGTTCGCTCTTTTATCCGATGTGGCGTGTCGAGAAGATTGAGAAGGACGAATCTATCGCTGGAATTCCTTCGCTCGCGATTCAAGTCGAACAGCGTACCGGTCGCAAGCTTGAAGATCTGGTACAGGAAACGGAAGGCCCATTTGTTTAGACTGTCGTTTGGAGTTGGTGACACGCAACCTCACTTAATGAGTCCGATGCAGAGAGGGCTGCTCATTTTTGCGTAGAACCAGTTTCATTACCTCACCCTCAAATCTTGTTGCAAGCGTGAAACACTGTTCCATTCTCGCTTCGGATGTGTTAAGCTCCCCGTTCGCTACCGGGAAGGCACTACTGATTTACGAGAAAAGGAGCGGAAGAAAGAGATGTATGCCATGGCTGATGACCGAATGAATGCAGATCGCGGCAGGGCTGTCGAAGCAGCGCTGTCTAATATTGAAAAGAAGTTTGGTAAGGGCTCCATCATGCGTTTAGGAGAACGCGACGTATCAGAAGTGCCCGCTATCTCCACTACGTCCTTGAGCCTCGATGCGGCGGTTGGTGTGGGCGGTGTTCCACGTGGTCGTATCGTCGAGATTTATGGTCCTGAGAGTTCAGGAAAAACTACTCTTGCTCTTCATATTGTGGCTGAAGCGCAAAAGGCTGGTGGTGTTGCTGCTTACATCGACGCCGAACATGCCATGGACGCTGATTACGCCGGCAAACTCGGAGTCGATATTGATCAACTCTTAATTTCTCAGCCTGACTCTGGTGAACAGGCGCTCGAAATTGCTGAAGCGCTCGTACGGTCCAATGGAATTGATGTAATCGTCGTGGACTCGGTCGCCGCATTGGTTCCGCGTGCCGAACTTGATGGCGAAATGGGCGACTCCTTACCTGGACTGCAGGCACGCTTGATGTCGCAGGCGCTGCGAAAGCTCACTGCAATTGTGGCCCAGTCGAATACGTGCTTCATTTTCATCAACCAGATCCGTGAAAAGATTGGTGTCATGTTTGGTAATCCCGAAACGACTACCGGCGGTCGCGCGCTGAAGTTTTATTCATCGCTCCGACTCGATATCCGTCGCATTGGCGCTATCAAAGACGGTGACCGGATAGTCGGCAATCGCACCAAAGTCAAAGTCGCGAAGAACAAGGTGGCGCCACCATTTCGTGAATGCGAGTTTGATATCATGTACGGGGAAGGCATTTCTCGCGAAGGTGATCTGCTCGATCTAGCAGTCGTTCATCGGGCTGTTGAAAAGAGTGGCGCATGGTTCTCTTATAAAGGTGAACGGTTGGGACAAGGTCGAGAAAATGCCAAGCAGGCTCTCAAGGATAACTCTGAACTGCTCAAACGTATCGAGTCTGAGGTGAAGACCAAACTCGGACTTCCGGGACATGCACCAGCAGTAGCTGAGCCAGCTAATACCAACGCTGCAACAGCATCTGAGAAGAAATAGTTAGCTCTCACTCTTTCGAGCGCTCGCCGAAGTCCGTAAGGCTTCGACGAGCGCTTATTTATGGCGGTAAACTGGTGTTGGTCTTGGTCTTTGGTCTTGGACCTTTGCTCTTTGGCCGGCGCTACCGCGATCCGGTACTGACTGTCATCCAACCAAAGACCAAAGACCCCTTAGTTGAATGCCTTCACTACTAATCAAAAACGGTACCCTGTTGACGATTGACGCGGCTGACTCAGTCGTGCAGGGAGACTTGTTGATTGTTGATGGGAGAATTGCAGTCATTGGCGGTACTGGTCACAACGCAGACGAGATCATTGATGCGTCGGACGCAGTCGTTATTCCGGGCTTTGTGCAGACCCATATCCATCTCTGTCAAACAATCTTCCGCGGCGCAGCAGACGACCTGTCACTTATCGATTGGCTGAAGCGGCGCGTCTGGCCCATGGAAGCGGCCCATTCCTCCAGTTCGATCACAGCGTCTGCGCGACTCGGCATCGCCGAACTGATCAAAGGCGGCACAACTTGCGCGCTGACCATGGAGACAGTGAACCACACGTCAGATGTGTTTCGGGTTGTCGAGGCTACAGGTTTTCGCGCGACTGTCGGCAAGTGCATGATGGATAAAGGCGATGAAGTTCCTGCTGCGCTGCACGAACAGTCGAACGATTCGATTGATGAGTCGATAGAACTGCTTGATTCATGGCATGGGAAAGCGAACGGCCGAATCAATTATTGCTTTGCGCCGCGCTTCGCCGTGAGTTGCACAAAGGAGTTGCTGCAAACCGTCGCCAGGCTGGCGCTCGAGCGGAACGTGATGGTCCACACCCATGCGTCAGAAAACTTAACTGAGTGCGAATTAGTTAAAGGCGAAACGGGTTTAGCGAATGTAGCCTATTTGCACTCGCTCGGGCTGACCGGGAAGCACGTCGCTCTCGCGCATTGTGTTCATCTTGACGATAGTGAGATGGCCACGCTCGCCGAGACGCGAACGAACGTGGTTCATTGCCCGTCATCGAATATGAAGCTCGGTTCTGGTATCGCAAAAATTGCAGAGATGCTTGAGCGAGGAATTTCCGTTTCGTTGGGAGCTGATGGTGCCGCTTGTAACAATCGTCTCGACATGTTTACAGAGATGCGATCCGCGGCACTGCTGCAAAAGGCTATCAAGGGTCCAAGTGTATTGAATGCAAGCCGCGTTTTAAGGATGGCTACTATCGACGGCGCCACGGCAATGGGCAAAGCTCACGAAATCGGCAGCCTGGCGATTGGTAAACGGGCTGATGTTGCAGTTGTCACCATGGACAGGCTGCATTCGACGCCAAAGAGTGATGTTGTCTCGGCGTTGGTCTACTCGGCGCAGCCAGGCGATGTGCGAACAGTCCTGGTTGATGGGGAAGTAGTTCTGTTGGAGGGAAAACTTACAACGATCGACGAGGTAGAGACGATTGCAGTAGCAAATCGGGAATTTAAGTTATTGGTCCAGCGGGCAGGAAGCTAAGCGAAGTGAGTGTGGACTCGCGGTAAGGTCGAGTCAGTTTTGATCTGCTGCTAACGGCGCGGGAGCGCGAGCGATCTTCTATTTGCGTTTTGGCCCTAAAAATGGCTGTGCCAGCTCGAAGGTAGCGACTGCGGGGGGCGCGATCGGCGGCCGAGCTGGCACTGGCGGGCACTATCAATTTTGAATTGGATGGTTCGTTTTTAACTAGCTAGCGTTTGGGCACTAGCTCCACCCGCAACGTTTGGGATTATACACCCCGCAAGGAATCAGTCAACGTCTTTTTGTGACTAATCCGACAAATTGAGGGCTAGTCCTCTCCGGCTTCCGTAGCCTCTCTTTGCTCAGAATATCTAGCGATTTGGGCGAAAAGGTGTATTACTCTGCGCAATCTTAGCGTCCTCAGTGCCCTCTTTGGTGGAGCAATAGGTTCGAGAAAAAGATTCACCACCAAGACACAGAGGACACTAAGGTTGCACGGAGGAGGTTCGGATTAGGGTGAAGTTGACAGTTATTTCTATCTGTCCCTATACTTCGCATTCTTTTGCCAACCTGGCCAGGTAGCTCAGTTGGTAGAGCGCGGCCCTGAAAAGGCCGGCGTCGGCGGTTCGATTCCGTCCCTGGCCACCAACCCCCTTCAATAACTTAGCGCCACTCAACGAACGTATAAAAATTTCTCGCGCGCACAATACGCGCACATCCCAGAGATTAACTGGCCGTAGCCTGCTAGCCTCACGATTTTCGTGGCCGGTTCAACCTTGGGTTTTCCTATTTCCCCGGCGTTTCAGGTGGTGGTGTAGGCGGAGGAGGAGGTGGCGGTGGTTCCTTCATCTCGCTAAAGGTTTTCGTTTATTCGCTCTCGCTCGTCTTCATTTTTGCTTCCTGCTCCCATGGCGTTTACTCCTTTTGGTGAGTGAAGGTTGATCGGTTTTGGGAATGGTGCGAGGTGACTACAAGCGGGCTTATATCACAGCTTTGGAGTAACGATGGAAGGTCAATAAAGACGGGAAGCCTCCCACAGCTTCCCGCCCTGAGCGTTGGTTAAACGTAGGTTTTTCCACCTACGATTGCCGCTCGTAGAGGCTTATATCACAGTAGAATTACGGAGGTCTACGTTTTGGTCTTACGACCTTCGGACAAAGACCATGCCAGAGATTCCAATTCAGATTAGGACACTACCGATTATGCACTCTTTGCGTTGTCGCGACTTGGTTCGAGTAATTTTCCACGATTCTCATCACTGACCTAGCTGCCGCCATTTTTCGCCCGTCATCAACGCGCTAAATGTGTGTGGTCCTATGCTATGAAGAAGGTCGCAGATAAAGAGTGAGATTTTGCGCGGGGCGAGACCGCGCTCGGTCTCACGGTTCACTGACTGAAATGCGCTCTCCCTTTACAGTTCCCGCGGCAAGTTCCGCGAGCTTGTTGCCGGACAGATCGTATAGGTCAAGAGTGAATGAACCGTTCTGAGTGTTACCTCTATCGCTTAAGGTAAGCGTTTCGTGCAGATGGCCCACTCCCAGAAAGGTTCCATCTGGTGTGTACAGCCATACCCGGTGATTGAGGTTGAAAGTTTGCGGCGGCGCCTCGTCCCAAGTTCCGAGACAGACGTTTCCTTGCCTGGGATCGACGTTTGGGTTGTGGACTTCGGTTCCTCCGGTATTCCAGATCTGGAACGCCTCCTGGATCTGCGCATCTCCAACCAAGAAGCGGATATGCCACAGTCCTACGATTGAAGAGTTAACTGCAATATCACTCGCAGCATCAGATTGGGGCCGCAGAGACGATTGTGAAAGCTGTGGTTGGCTGCGGACGAAAGCCGCTCCCGCCGCCATTGAGTTGAACGAAGCGCCGCACTGGGCCATCGCGGTCGCGCTGAATGCTGCTACAAGCATCGACAAAACAACAATCCTCACGCTCGTTTCACTGTGGATCTTGCGCAATATCGAGATGAGTCTAATCATTTCTTTGTCCTCCTATTTGGTAATCAGGTCAGATTAAGTCGCCATGCGACGGTCGCACGCGGCGCTCTCGCTGCTTTTTAGTCTTCGCTAGTCCGGACAAGTCAGAGCTCAGCGCCAGACGCGCTAATGGCGCGGCCGATCGCGTTCGCTATGGTCCCGACATGGCCCAAGTCCAAAATCTCAGTTGGCCCCATGGGCGCCTTCATCCCTAACGCGCCGTTTGTCGGAAAACGGGGCCAAGTAATGGGTGCTACTCGCTTTGGTGCAGGTTGTCGAAAGCCTTTGACGTCGCGTTGAAAATAATCCTATGCTTTGCTGCTCTAGTCGGGCCTTTCACTATTGGAGATTTCATGGTGAACCCTAAGCAAAATGTCACAGACCTCCTCAACGCATGGGGGGCCGGCGACAAAGGGGCATTCGACGAACTAGTGGGTCTGGTTTATGTCGAATTGAGGCGACAGGCCTCACGGTATTTACGGCATGAAAGTCCTGGACATACGCTGCAAACTACAGACTTGATTCATGAGGCCTACCTCCGATTAGTCGATCAGAAGAATCCTCACTGGCAGAACCGGGCGCAATTTTTTGGCGTCGCGGCGCAATTGATGCGGCGCATCCTGGTCGATCACGCCCGCACTCGGCATCGCGCAAAGAGAGGCGGCGGAAACATCCGGGTTTCTCTTGATGAAGAGGTCGCAGGTGCTAGGAGTAACGATGTGGATTTAATTGACATTGATGACTCATTGAACCGGCTGGCTGAGATCGACATTCAACAAAGCAAAATAGTTGAGTTACGTTTTTTTAGTGGGCTTAATGTTGAAGAGACGGCAATAGTTCTTGGTATCTCGCCGAGAACTGTTAAGCGCAGTTGGCGGTTTGCCAAGGCTTGGCTGCGCCGGGACTTGCAAGATCATGCTCGCGATCGCGTATCTCAATGAACAGAACAGACCCTGACAGGTGGCAAGCAGTAAAAGATCTCTTTGACGCGGCGTTAGCGCGACCGCTTGGCGACCGTGCTCATTTTCTTGATCTCGCGTGTGCCGGCGACGAAGGACTACGGCACGAAGTCGAATCTCTGCTTGCGTCGGATGAAGAAGCGAAGAGTTTTATGGAAGCACCTGCGGTCGCGGCAGTCGCGGAGTCGCTGTTCGACACCCAGGTCAAACTCTTGGGTGGGCAGCAGATTAGTCACTACCAGATCGTGTCGGCGATCGGGGCCGGCGGAATGGGTGAGGTCTATCTGGCAAAGGACACAAACCTCGGACGTAACATCTCGCTCAAACTATTGCCGGAACACTTTACTGCGGATGCCGATAGGCTGCGGCGTTTCAAACAGGAAGCTCAAACT
>DATIBX010000306.1:0-4413 GCA_035457105.1 Pyrinomonadaceae bacterium | reverse complement strand
AGCGAACATCGCCGCGCGCTGTTGGTTGTTACATATCAGCAGGTTGAGGTTTGGACCTGTATCCGAGCAAACGATCGAACTCGTCTTTGACAACTCGATAACACTCGCATGCGGTATCTTCCAACTTCTGGCGGTCCAGGATCTGTATCCGGCCCCGCACGTAACTGATTGCTCCTATATCCTGAAGGTGACCCGCAGCTACCGTAACGCCTTCGCGGCGTACCCCCAACATATCTGCGATCAATTCCTGAGTCATGATCAACTCATCCCCATCCACACGGTCGTGGCTTAACAACAGCCAACGGCAAAGTTGCTGTTCGACTGAGTGAAGCCGGTTGCAAACGGCCGTCTGCGATATCTGGGTTATCAGTGCTTGCGTATAGCGCAGCAACAAACGTTGGAACTCACCGCCCAGGGCGAATTCTGCCTGCAGCACCTTCGCCTTCATACGAATAGCGTCGCCCGCGCTTTGGACCACGGCCCGGTTGGGCATGGTGCCTCCTCCCATGAAGAGAGCAATCCCAACTACACCATCATTGCCCGTCAATCCCATTTCGGCCGTGGCGCCGTTTTCCATGGTGTAAAGCAAAGAGACAATCGAAGTGGTGGGGAAGTAGACGTAATCCAGATGTCCGCTAAATTCGTAGACGACGTCGCCAAGTGAAAATGAGATTTGTTGAAAGTGTGGGAGCAGGCGTTCAATCTCGTCCGGTGGCAAAGCGGCCAACAGTCGATTCTTACCGAAATCCACAGATCTCGAAGCAACTCGCACGCCTAATCTCAACTTTCGCTTGCAGTGGCGTCAGGAAAAGGCCGTCGGTTCCGCAAGTTAAGCAGAGCATATCACGTGTGTGTGCTATCACACATATGGCTCATTCACCCCTAACTGTGTGCCACAGTTATTTATCGTCTTGAGCATGAATGAGACGACGCAGGCGATCCTGGAAGAGCACTTCCATCTTCCTCGGCTCTATCAATCTTGTTACTTCGCCGACACCAAACATCGCATGCGTCATGGATTGTCCTGCACGGTACGTCAGTGTCCTGTCATAAGGCGAAGGGGTTTTACTCGCCGGACGGGGCGACGTTCGCGAAGCGAGTTGGAACGTGCTGACCGTCTCGCACTTCGCACAACTAACACGTGAAATCTGCCCGCGTTTAGTTACAGACGTCACAATGTGTCCACGCTCGTCATCGCACACTGCGCAGAACTTATCAATTCGCTCACCCACCGTGAATACTTGCTTCTCCATTGAGTTCTCCTTTTCGCGATCAATTGTACCTGTAGAGGTGCATCGATTAATAATCAAAAAGCCTCCGGGCTATTCCTAACCCGGAGGCTTGACTAAAAGTCGCCGGTTTTGCCCAGCAACGAGTTAGTAGCGCGAGCGACCGCCGCCGCCATTGCTACGGCCACCGCCGAAACCGCCCCGATTGCCACCGCGATCTTCGCGAGCCTTGGCCTCGTTGACGTTTAGTGTGCGTCCGCCGACGTCATGGCCGTTGAACTGCTGAATCGCAGCATTGCCTTCTTCAGTCGATGACATTTCTACAAATGCGAAGCCGCGCGAGCGACCTGTTTCGCGATCTTCAATAAGGCTTACTGATTCGACTGTTCCTGCTTGCGAGAACAACTGCTGTAGATCTTCGCTCGACGTTTGGAACGAAAGGTTTCCGACATATAGTTTCATTGACATTTTGTGTGTACCTTTTCCTGCTTTCAGGAGTAAAGAGAAGCTTTGAACCAGGTGTGCTTCGACGAAACGGAACCGAGCGAAGAAACGAGCGTTCGAATGCTCAATTGAGCGACTTCTACGAGTTTGAATCCAGCCTGCCCTCGAATCATCCAAACGCCGAGCTGCTATTAGCGGGCGCATAACCGTTGCTACGCGAGAGAAGGAGTAGACCCTATGATGCGCTCATTATGGCCTGAGTTGCAAATGCGCCGGGGGATATCGTCATGTCGATTAAGCGATGAGCGGCCGACTTCGCTCCTCCGGACGTTTGTATGTGTGTTGCCGCACGGACGTAATGGACGTCCACCTGTATGGTTCTACTAAAGCCCAAATTTCCGACTTTCCTGCGGATAAGTCGACGATACAGATATGGACATGAGAGTAGTTGATTCCAGAAAAGTTGAGAAAAGCCGCCTGATTCTAGTAGTGGAGGACGTCTATGAAACGCGCGCAGGCATTGACACGTTACTGAAGGCCAACGGGTATCGTGTAGCTCTGGCAAGCGCGAAGGGAGAAGCAATAAACAGCACTCGGCCTGAGCGACCTGACCTTGTACTCGTGAGCGGATCCGCTTTACCCGAGAACGTTCTCGTAAATGTGGGTCGCATTCGAAAGGAAGCCGGCGTTGGTGATGAGATTCCGGTGGTAGTCTTTTGCGCGCAAGACGTTAATGAAGGTGAAGAGGTCGCAATCGGTGGAAACGTATACCTAACAAACCCTGATAACTTCAATCAGTTGAGAAGCCTTGTTGCCCGACTACTGCAAGAAGCCTCCTTACACTTTACCAGCGAAGAGATCACGGACTTGAATTTATGATAAGTAATAATAGTAGAACGCCTTTGGTCATCAGGTTTATGGACACTCATCCGCGAATGCTGATGGAGATCACTAACACGACGACGAGTACGCTCAAGTCCGTTGAGATTCTGACAGTGTTTTTGAAGGACGAGCAGAGTGCCGCTGCGCCTTCCCGCGCGCATATTCGGTTTGACCGCATTAAATCGGTTCAACCAAACGAAAAGGCGGTTGTTTCTCACAGGACTTGGATTAATGGCGCGCCGGCAAGTGATGCGCAGGATCAAATCGGACGGCTCGAGGTCGTTGCCGGAGCGGTTAAGCCATACGTCCTGGATATTTCCTGGGAAGATGTGGATGGGAAGCTCCAGTTTCAGAGAATTCCCGTTGGCCATTAGTCAGGAGATTTTCCAGACTTGAGTGCGTTAATCGTGCCTCGCTTGTGACCACTTTTTGAACATCATCTGATGAGACCGCCGGGCGAAGGCGCGCTGACCGGATGGTGTTTCGCCGCTGTCTGTGACAGAACCGTTCATCGGTGTTCTGTCATCTGCCTGCCCCTCTGAGAGCCACGGGTTTAGTTGCGCCCAGCGCACTGGATCAAACTCTGCTTGTGGCGGCAAATTGTCCTCGCCAGTCGCGTTTTGCATAAGATAGATGTTGTTCATAGAGATTAGTGTAATTGTAAGCTTAAGAAGCTGAAGCCGTCTGTGCGTCAGGCCGCTTATGAAATGAAAACAGTTCGTTTTGCTGGTAAGTCAATTAGAAGGAAGAGTCGTATGTGGCCTAACGCACGGACAGCCGTGTTTGATTAGTTCATTCTGGGATGGACAGATTTCCGGAATGAGGAGAGTACGATTATGTTGTGGGCAATTCTTATAGTGTTATTACTGCTCTGGTTGGTTGGATTTTATGGTGGCTTTGTTACCACCAGCCTGATCCACTTATTGCTGGTAGCGGCAGTGATAGTTCTTGCACTGAATCTCTTTAAGCACCGAAACCCGGCGTAAACTCGGCAGTCAGGAAGACGAAAACAAAATAATGGCAAAGCAAATAACGCTTGGCGAACAATCGCGCGCTGCAATCTTGCGCGGTGTGAATAAACTCGCCAACACAGTAAAGATCACGCTTGGTCCAAAAGGTCGCAACGTCGTGCTGGATAAGAAATTTGGCAGCCCGACGATTACAAAAGATGGCGTGACTGTGGCGAAAGAGATCGAACTCAAAGATGCGATGGAGAACATGGGCGCGCAAATGGTGCGGGAAGTCGCCTCGAAGACCAGCGATGTCGCTGGCGATGGCACGACCACTGCAACCGTGCTGGCCCAGGCCATTTTCCGCGAGGGCGTAAAGACGGTGGCCGCCGGTGCGAATCCGATGGCGCTTAAGCGAGGCATTGATAAAGCCGTCGAACGTGCGACTCGTGAGATCAGGAAAACAGCGAAGCCGGTCACAGAAGACATGATCGCCCCGGTGGGCTCGATTTCCGCAAATGGGGATCACACCATCGGAAACTTGATCGCCGAAGCGATGCAGAAGGTTGGCAAAGATGGGGTCATCACCGTCGAGGACTCAAAGACGATTGAGACCGCTTTGGAAGTGGTAGAAGGGATGCAATTTGATCGCGGCTACCTTTCCCCTTACTTCGTCACCAACGCGGAAACAATGGGTATCGAACTCGAGAATCCAGTCATTCTTCTAAGCGAGAAGAAGATTTCTTCGATGAGAGATTTACTGCCTATTCTCGAGGAAATCGCCAAGCTGGGCAGATCGATCTTGATCATCGCTGAAGACGTAGCTGGCGAAGCATTAGCAACGCTGGTGGTAAATAGATTGCGAGGTACGCTGAACGTCGCGGCAGTAAAGGCGCCGGGATTTGGCG
>DATIBX010000305.1:0-2318 GCA_035457105.1 Pyrinomonadaceae bacterium | reverse complement strand
GAAGGTCGGGCCAATATAACATCATCGGACGCCTCCTTGGAGTGCGGTGACTTGTCACCGCTTTGGTATTGGCCGTGATGACAAAGCGCCAACAAGTTGGCGCACTCCAAGGAGTGACCTGATGATGTTATAGTTGGCCCACCGACAAATGACATCCATTCTCCTGTTTGGGTTGCTGGCTGCGGGCGCCAATGTCCTCGGAGGGCTGATTCTGGTTAAATCCGGGGCTCACCGCATGGGCGAACGTTTCTTGAAATACCTCGTTGCTCTCGGCGCGGGATTCATGCTGGCTGCGATTTTCATAGAGATTCTTCCGGAAACTGTCAGTATCTGGCTCCATCGCTCTCAGGGCGCCTCGCCCTCTGAAGCCATCGTCGAGGCGATGACACTGCTTCTGGCAGGCTATTTATTAATTCAATTCTTCGAGCACACACTCGCCCCACACTTCCACTTCGGCGCCGAAACCCATCCCGAGTCCTTTATGAAACCGTCGGCAGCCTACACCGCTGTCGGTGGTCTTTGGATTCACACGTTTTTCGACGGTGTCTCAATTGCATCCGCTTTCCTCGTCAACTTCAAAGTCGGAATTCTTGTGTTTATCGCAATTCTGCTTCACAAAATGCCCGAAGGCTTCACTGTGGCATCGATCATGCTAGCTAGCGGGCGTTCGACTACGACGGCGTTGGTTGCGACGGCTGTAATTGGTGCAGCGACGCTGGCGGGCGTGATTTGTGTCGCCCTGGTAAACGAAAGAATGACTAACGTGGTTGGTTACGCGTTGCCGTTTTCAGCCGGCGTAACGCTTTATGTCGCCGCGAGTGACCTGATCCCAGAGGTGAACCATAAAGAAGAAAGAAACCCCACGGTGTCAATTGTCGTTTTTGGAGGAGTCGCCCTCTTCTATGTGTTGCACAGGTTGATCGAGGGTTAGCACTGACGAGAAGTTCGCCATTGCGTTTGCGCTTGAAAAAATTTCATTTTGCCACGGTCAGTTTCGGCCTCCTGCTTTTGGTCTTTTCGCTGCTGGCGGTTGAAGCCAAGGCCCAGGCCACGCCTCCATCACCTGTTCCAATACCCGTTCCCTTTAATCCGATCGTCGACAACGCGCACGTTATCGATGCTGAAACGCGCACGCGGCTCGAACAGATCTATCGCGACTTAAAGGAACGTGGAAATATCGAATACTCCGTGTTGACCGTCGATACGACTGGAGATCTCGATATCTTTGATTTTTCGCTCGCAGTTGCACGTGGCTGGGGAATCGGATCGAAGGAAGGTGAGAAAGCCGGTTTGCTGCTTGTAGTCGCGATTCAGGATCGCAAGTACTTCACGCAGGTGAGCCGGCATATTGAAGGTGAGTTGCCGGACGGACTCGTGGGCCAGATTCAACGTGAACGACTTGTGCCACAGTTCCGACAACAGAATTACAGCAAGGGAATTCTCGATACGATCGAAGCTTACGTTGCGACACTCGGAGCAAAACGTGGCTTCAGTGTCGAGGGCATCGGTGAAAGCAAAGTCTATCGAGGCGAACCAGAGGAGCCACTGCAAAGACGCCCGCAAACAAGCATCAGCTCAGTCTGCGGTACGGTGATCATAATCATGGTCATTGTCATCCTGCTTTCGGCAGCGTCGCGAAGAAAAAGCGGCGGCGGTGGTTGTTTACAGGCACTGTTGTGGGGCAGCTTGTTCAGTAATCTGAGTGGCGGTAGACGTAGCGGTTGGGGCGGCGGAGGTTTTGGTGGTGGATTCGGGGGTGGCGGTGGAGGATTTGGTGGTGGCTTCGGTGGAGGTGGTGACTTTGGTGGTGGAGGCTCAGGAGGTAGCTGGTAAAGAGCCGTATGAATAAGACGACTGTACAAGAAGCACTTAACGGACTCGTGGAGGATCTGCGCGTGACGCACGGAGACAATCTCGCGTCGGTGGTCCTATACGGTTCAGCGGCAGCAGGCGATCACATCGAGTTGCGCTCTGATTACAACCTCCTGATTGCCTTGAAGCAGATCACGCCGGAAGACTTGCGACAGGCACAAGCACCTATGCGCGAGTGGCAACGGTTGGGCCATCCGCTTCCTGTCTATTTCACTTTGGAAGAGCTCGCCGATGCCGCTGACGTGTTTCCGATCGAATTCCACCAGATGGCAAACGCGCGCATCGTTCTCTACGGCCACGATCCTTTTGAGTTTGTGCGACTCTCGAATGCGAATCTGCGGCACCAAACGGAGTACGAGCTGAGAAGCAAGTTGATCCAGTTGCGGCGTCTCTACATCCCCGCTTCAGTTTCGATCGAGAAGTTATGCGATTTGATGAACGATAGT
>DATIBX010000304.1:0-26305 GCA_035457105.1 Pyrinomonadaceae bacterium | reverse complement strand
GCGAGCATCGTCAACCGTTACGCCATGCTTTGTGCTGACTTTGACCGACCCGCCCTCGAGCGTTTTCACGGTACGGCCGTTCAATTTCATCACTTGCTTTGCGGTGACATTCCCAGGTACGACGTGATAGAGAAGGATGGACTTAAGCTTCTCTTTGTTCTCTGGTTTGAGCAGAGACGCGACAGTGCCCGCCGGTAGCTTTGCAAAAGCTTCATCAGTTGGCGCAAAAACCGTGAACGGTCCTTCACCCGTCAAGGCGTCAATTAGTCCAGCAGCCTTAAGCGCGGCTGCCAGCGTCTTGAACTGACCCGCCGCGACGGCAGTCTCCACGATATTGGCCGGCTTGGCGGTTTCTCCTGGAACTTCCACTTTCGCCGAAAGCGGCTGGGCTCCAACTACTACGAGCATCGACAGCAATGCGCCACGAGGAATGATCATTCTTCCAATCGATTTAGCAAACTTCATTGTTAACTCCCTCTTTCTAGTTGTGGCTCCCCTCCAGGAGCCGTATTTGTTCTTCGAACTCAGGTCTTTGACGACCGGTTATCTTTTGGCTCTGAATCCTCCACATGAGCGATTTGAGCGATTTCACCGTATACCAGATCTTCAACGTCTGTCAAGTAAACAGCCCGAAGACTTTTTTGCCTTGAACGAAATGAGCGATTCTGCTATGTTCATGAACGTGAAGCGAAGGGAAACGAATGGCTGCTAATCTGACAACCAAGGACGTTGCCAGGCTGTTGCTCGTTAGTGAGGCGACTGTGAAGCGCTGGGCTGACGATGGTCTGTTACTTCCAAAGAAGACCGTGGGTGGTCACAGGCGATTTAGTATTCAGAGCGTCGCGCGATTGCGGCGGGAGCAAGGTATTGCGCCTGCTGCCCACTCGCCGACGAAACGTGTCAGAAAAACAATGGTTCCTGGCAGGTTGCCTTCGGCCGAAAGTCTTAGCGAGGTGTTGTTGAGTAACAATGAGGCGGAAGCTACTGCACAACTCATTGGTGCTTACCTACAGAACCATGCGCTCGCCACCCTCTTCGATACGACGATAACTAAAGCCATGCACCGGGTGGGCGATCTCTGGTTCAACGGAACAATAACGATAGCTGAAGAACATCTGGCGACGCGCGTGATGCTTAGCGCGCTGCAGAAATTACGAGGCATCGTTGTGCCGGGACAAGCGACGGGCTTGAAGGCTGTAACTTGTGGGATCGAAGGAGACTTGCATGAGCTGCCTATCCATCTGGCGGAGATAATATTTGAAAGTGAAGGCTGGGACATCTCGAATCTTGGACCAAACACACCGCTGTTTACACTGCGCGATATGGTGGCCCAGAAAAAACCCGACCTTGTGTGTATCTCCGCGAGGTCCATTGTTGATTTGGACCGTGCAACGACAGAGTATGCACAATTACGCAAAATCATCCAGAAGATCAGTGGCACTACCGTACTGGGGGGGGAGGTTTTCCGCGATTCAAATTTGCGGCAGCGTTTCCCCGCCGAGTTCTATCCAGAATCGTTCGCAGGGCTATCAACGTTTGTGAAAGAGCTGGCTAAGAAAAGATAGTTTCAGTTCGCTCGGTCCACGTTTCGCGCAGATGCGAGCGACCGCAGCGCCATTGAGCCGAGACTAAACGAAGAATGAAAACATTCTAGCGACTAATGAGAATAAGTGAGACCTATGACAAGAGAGAACCATGGTGACAGATTGATCCTGCTAACTGGAGCGACAGGCTATGTTGGTGGTCGGCTGTTGCGAGTGTTGGAGCAACAGGGGCATCGCATCCGCTGTTTGGCACGACGACCTGAGTTTCTGAAACCAAAGGTCAGTGCCGGAACCGAAATCGTTGCTGGCGATGTGCTGGATTCGACCAGCCTCGGATCAGCGCTGCGCGGCATCAGCGTGGCTTACTACCTGGTCCACTCAATGGGTTCCGCAGGCTCCTTTGAAGAAAACGAACGGCAGTCAGCTCGGAATTTCGGCGTGGCCGCAAAGGCTGAAGGCGTTGAGCTCATCATCTATCTGGGAGCGTTGGGGAACGATGGAGAGATGCTGTCGCCGCATTTAAGAAGTCGTCAGGAGGTAGGTCAGATCCTTCGCTCCTCGGGGGTGCCGATACTCGAATTTCGAGCTTCCATCGTGATCGGTTCCGGAAGTCTTTCGTTTGAAATGATACGTTCTCTCGTTGAGCGTCTGCCATTCATGATCACGCCTAAGTGGGTTTCAAGCCTGGCTCAGCCTATTGCGATCGATGACCTCCTTGCTTATCTCACAAAGGCGCTTTTCCTGCCCGTCACCGCCAGTCGGATATTCGAAATTGGAGGAACAGACCAGGTCTCTTACGCTGGAATCATGCGCGCATACGCTCGTCAACGGGGGATGCGCATTCGCATGATCCCGGTGCCAGTGCTGACGCCGTTTTTATCGAGCCTGTGGTTGGGTCTGGTCACTCCTTTATATGCTCGCGTTGGTCGGAAGCTTATTGAGAGTATCGTCCATTCCACGGTTGTGCGTGACAACTCAGCCTTAGAGAGCTTCGACATCCATCCGGTGGGAGTCGATGAGGCAGTCCGCAAAGCATTAGCCAAGGAAGATAAACAGTTTGCCGCAACGCGCTGGTCAGATGCGCTCTCATCGTCGGGCGACACTCACGTGTTTGGCGCCGTACAGTTTGGAACGCGTCTCGTAGATTCAAGGACAGCGCACGTAGAACGATCGCCTGCGGTTGCCTTTACGCCGATCGAACGAATTGGCGGCGACAGCGGTTGGTATGCTTGGAACTGGTTGTGGCGGGTGCGTGGCTTTGTCGATCTGGTGTTGGGTGGTGTGGGTGTAAGGCGCGGACGTCCTGGTGCCGATGTGATTCGCGTCGGTGACACGGTCGACTTCTGGCGAGTAGAGAAGTTTGAGCCGAATCATTTGCTTCGTCTCGTCGCTGAAATGAAATTACCGGGCAGGGCCTGGTTGGAATTTGAGGTGACCGGTGACGACTCTGCCTCAACGATTCGGCAGACAGCGATTTTTGATCCAGTGGGATTATTTGGGCGACTCTACTGGTACGCGCTCTACCCTTTCCATCAATTAATATTCGGCGGCATGCTGCGCCGGATCGTGGCAGCTTCGCTCAAGCTTTAGAAATGTGGTACCGAGGGTATCTATACCTTGACGACCGCTGTGCCTGTAAATTGGACCTCGTCTAGTAAGGCTCGAATCTTCGAGCAAAAAGCTCTTTTGCACGCGAGTTCGAAGCGTCTAAACAAACAGCAAGAACGATTTCTTCTCAATCGATGATTCGCGATGCAGAGACCAGCACGTAATACTGTGCTTCGGTGTTAGCACTACTGCTGGCGCGAGCGAGCACAGATGACTTAAAATGCTTTCCAATCAATCAATTGCATTTTACGGCCAGATCAGCTGTTGCCGTAAATGGTTGATTCTAAAAGACTTGCCCGCTTGGCTCAGTGGTAGAGCACTCGCTTCACACGCGAGGGGTCAGTAGTTCGAATCTACTAGCGGGCACCAACTTCTGCGATCCCAAGTCCGCTCTGATGTCCGCATTACCTCATAGTCTCGAGCAGGTCTTCATTTCTTCAAAGCTTGGCGCCAGGATCGACTAGAGATCCCATTCATCTTGTAGCTAACGGTCGGTGATGCCCATGGGCTGATGAAGCCCTGACCTGCGCGTTTTCTCGCAATAAGAGCGCAACCGTCCACAGAAACGCCCGCCTAACCTAGTCTTATTACGACCATTTGTTGGCGGCCTACCCGGCATGTCGCTTGCACTCTAATTGAGGACAACTTTTGCGCTCTTGCGAGCAGAGGCACTCAAGGCAAATCTGTTTCAAACCAGTCGTGTCTCTCCATATCCTTAAACAACTACGAGGTGAAAAGAAATGAGTACCATGGTGAGCAAGCAAGCCGATCTCGCCGGCCCAGGGATTGGTGATTATGAGGAGCTGGAGAAAGTTCTACCTCAGGATTACAACTGTCTGCTCAGTCCAAAGGACACACAGCGGGCGATCGCGGTCGTTAAGCGGTATATCGAAGATAACCTTTGCCGCCAACTCAACCTCATACGCGTTGAGGTCCCTTTGATCGTTGACGTCGATAGTGGAGTAAACGATTACCTGGATCGCGATGGCTCTCGAACCCCGGTTGACTTCCATATCTCGAACGACAATGACAAACATCCCGTTGATGCCCAAATAGTGCAGGCTGCTACTAAATGGAAGCGCGTTGCTTTGAAGCAGTTTGGCATGAAGCCCGGTGAGGGTCTTATCACCGACATGCGCGCAGTGCGTAAGGATTACTTCCTGGACCATGATCATAGCGCCTACGTGGACCAGTGGGATTGGGAGAAAGCGATTAGAGCCGGGCAGCGTAACTTGTGTTATCTGACAGAAACGGTGGAGAGCATATGGAAGGTTATTAAGGGCGCTGAGACCTTCATTCAAGGAGTCTTCCCACAAATAAAGACGAACAAGTATTCAAACCTACCCGACAAGCTAACATTCATTCACGCCGAGGAGTTACTGGCAAGATATCCCGATCTGCCGCGAAAAGCCCGCGAAACGGCAATCCTCCAGGAGTTTCCGGCTGTCTTTATCTACGGTATTGGCTGGACACTAGAGGACGGTTACCCGCATGAGATGCGAGCCGCGGATTACGACGACTGGGTAAGTGAGACCACCGACGACAGCGGTAGAAAATTTCACGGACTGAATGGAGACATTCTCGTTTGGAATCCGGTGACAAGACGTCGCCACGAACTCAGTTCCATGGGTATCCGTGTTAATGCCGAGACGTTACAACAGCAACTGAAGATTACTGGTCAACTCGACTTTCTAGAGCTGCCTTACCACAAGGCGGTCATCAACAACGAAGTACCACTCAGCATTGGCGGAGGCATTGGACAATCGCGTACCGTAATGCTCTTACTTCGGAAAGCACATCTCGGCGAAGTCAGCGTCACCGTTTGGCCGAAGAAACTGAAAGAGCTTTGCCGCCAAAAGAATATTCCTGTGCTGGAGTAGCAACTTCTGGCTGCGTGTAGGTGGTCTTACATCTGGGCGCGAGTTATGACGAATTCGGAAATGCCGACCATCCTTTGTATTGCCAGTTTCTTCAAGGGCAACGACTTCATCCGCGAGTGTAAGCGGCGGGGTGCTGCTGTTGTCCTGCTAACGAGAGAGAAACTGCTTGACGCCGAGTGGGCTCGTGACTCGCTTGAGGATCTGATTGCCATTCCGGGAAAGACAAGTGTGCAATCGTATCTCGCCGCGGCGACCTACGTCGCGCGGCAACGGCGCGTGGTGCGTATGGTAGCGCTCGAAGAGTATGACATAGTCACAGCGGCTCACATTCGCGAACACCTTTGTGTACCCGGTATGGGCGTAACGATAGCGCGTTCGTTCCAGGACAAACTGGCAATGCGCTGCAAAGCCAATGAAGTTGCTATTCAACAACCGAAATTTGTTCCTTTGGTCAACTACGACGAGGTTGACCAATTTATGAAGCAAACCTCGCCGCCCTGGATGCTGAAGCCCCGCATTGGTGCCTCATCCATGGGCATGAAAAAACTTCACGACCCCGACGCAGTGTGGCGCGCAGTCGCCGACTTGGATACACGAGAACAGTTCCATGAGAGATCTGATTTTCACTTACTGGAGCAATTCGTTCCGGGAGATGTTTATCATGTCGATTCGTTGGTTGCTGGAGGCAAGGTGCTTTTCGCTACCGTCGAACGTTACGGCGCGCCTCCGTTCGATGTTTCGCATTCTGGGGGAGTCCCGATCTCATACTTCGTCAAATACGGCTCCCGCGAAGAACGCGCTCTGCTCGCGTTGAACAAGAAGTTGCTGAACGGCTTCGGCTTCCAGCAGGGCGTGACACATGCTGAGTTCATTCACCGCGCAGCCTCGGCGGTATATCCAAACGAGCAGTTTATTTTTCTTGAGGTTGCAGCACGAGTCGGCGGCGCTTATACGGCGGACACTATCGCGGCGGCGACGGGTATTAATCTTTGGTCCGAATGGGCAGACATTGAACTCGCAACGCCCGGGCGTCCGTACATTCTGCCACCTTTGCGTAAAGAGTATGGTGGCATTGCCGTATCACTGGCTCGTCAGGAGAACCCTTGCACTTGTCGCTATGACGATCCGGAGATCGTTTACCGCGTGAGCAAGCCATGGCACGTCGGCCTGATAGTGCGTTCACCAGATCAGGGCCGAGTAGTAAGTCTGCTGACAGAATATGCAAAGCGCTTCAGGGAGGACTTTACCGCCGTTGCTCCCGCTGAAGAAAGCGCGGAACAACACTTGTGAAGCACGCGCCCGACTGACTAAGTCGATTGCAGGACACATGATCTCAAGCGCACAGCTACAACCTGAGAATCAGTCTGTCGGGCCAGACGCACATCTAATTGCGTCCATTCGAGGATTGTTACCTGGTCCAACACTGATAATCGTTGGCGGTATTCACGGAAACGAGCCGGCAGGGGTGCTCGCTGCAGAACGCGTGCGACTTCGCATGCAAAGTCGTAAGGCTGTCTTACATGGCGAGGTGGTTTTACTTCGTGCAAACACACGGGCGCTCGAGCAGAAAGTTCGTTACATCAATGCTGATTTAAACAGGCAATGGACAATTGAGAATGTACGAACTGCCGAGTTGGAGAAACAGGGCAGTCCTGAAGTGTCGGAGCTTCGTGAACAAAGCGAAGTGCTTACGATAGTGAAGGAAGTGGTCAGCCGCGCACGAGGTGAGATTTATTTTCTCGATTTGCACACAACCTCGGCCCATGGACAGCCCTTTGCTACCGTCGGAGATACTCTCCGAAACCGTCGGTTTGCACTGACCTTTCCGTTGACGATCGTGCTTGGCTTGGAGGAACAGATCGAAGGGACGATGCTCGAATACATGAACAATCTGGGTGCCATAACGATGGGCGTCGAGGCCGGACAGCACGAAGCTATGACGTCTGTGGACCATCATGAGGCGGTAATCTGGAACGCGTCTGCGTCGACGGGAAACTTCCGTCGCGAGGATGTGCCGGAACTCGATCAAAGTCGATCCCTACTCAAGCGGGCCAGTGGTGGGAAGAGAGTGGTGGAGGTACGCGACCGGCATGCGATTGCCCCGGAGGATGAGTTCAAGATGGAGCCGGGCTTTAAGAATTTTCAGGCAGTTAAGTCTGGGGAGATTCTGGCGCAAGATCGCACGGGCGCGATTAAAGCCCGCGAGAATGGTCTGATTCTGCTGCCTCTCTATCAACCATTAGGTGACGACGGCTTCTTCCTTGGTCGTGAAGTTAAGCGATTCTGGCTAAACTTATCCGCTTTGCTTCGCAAACTGAAGGTCGGGCACAACGTCCATCACCTTCCCGGAGTTCGCCGCGATCCGCTCAACGAAAACTTTTTGATTATTAACACTGGTATTGCGCGGATTCTGCCGTTGCAGGTCTTTCACCTTTTAGGTTTCCGAAGACTCCGTTGGACGGACAAATATCTCGTCGTCAGCCGTCGCGCTTACGATTTGATAGGACCGGCGAAGATCTTTTTGTAACATAGAAGAGTTGACTAAGGATTAACTCGCCAGTTCACAGGGAAAAAGCCGTTTGGCCAGCGGAACAGGCGACACTCGCAAGTGTCGCCTCTTCTTATGTTTTACCGAAAGATGATGGCTTTGCAGAACGATTGTACTGGGCAGGAAGAGGAGGAAAGACTACTACCTATTGGAAGGGACCTATAAGACCTATAGAGACAATCACTATGACAAAAAACAAATCCAACTTGTCGCGACGAGACCTATTGAAAGCTGCAGCCATCGCCGGCGTCGGCGCTACCACTGAGAGCCTTGCGTCCGCAAATCTCCTAAATGACCTAACTTCCACAACTCAAAGACCAACGCGTCACCAAACGATGATGGGGGTGAAGTTCGAACCGCGCGACACTGTTCGTATCGGCATCATCGGAGTTGGTCTGCGCGGCACTGACGTTCTCGGCGAATTTCTCGCGGTCGACAAGGTCCAAATAAACGCCGTATGTGATGTCGTTAACGACAAGTGCACTCGCGCCGCCCAAATGGTTGAAAAAGCCGGACAAAAAGCGCCCACCATCTACAGCCAGGGCGATCACGATTTTGAGCGTCTCGCCGCCCGTGACGATCTCGACTTCATTTACATCGCCACACCATGGGAATGGCATGTGCCCCAGGCTCTTTCCGCCCTGAAGCAGGGCAAACATGTGGGTACCGAAGTACCGGCCGCTTACACGCTCGAAGATTGTTGGAAACTGGTAGACGCTTCGGAACGCATGCGGCGTCATTGCCTGATCATGGAGAATTGTTGTTACGACTATTCCGAAACGTTGGTGCTAAACATGGTACGCGCCGGCGTTTTGGGTGATCTGGTCCACGGTGAATGCGCCTACAATCACGACTTACGCGAGATACTCTTCGAGAACGCAAACGAGGGCCTGTGGCGCAGACGCCATCACACCTTAAGAGACAGCAATCTCTATCCCACGCATGGTCTTGGGCCAATGGCGCAGTACATGAATATCAACCGCGGCGACCGTTTTGATCACATCATTTCAATGAGTTCATCTCACCTGGGCCTCGAAGCTTATCGCAAAGACCACGTACCAGCCGGCGATCCAAAGTGGAACGAAGCGTATAAATGCGGTGACTACAACACGAGCCTCATCAAGACCGCCATGGGTCGTACTATTATGCTCCAACACAACGTCAGCACCCCTCGGCCCTACGATCGCATCAACCTGATCCAGGGAACGAAAGGAATCTTCCGAGACTATCCGCCTCGGATTTTCATCGATGGTCAAGCGGGCGGGCATACATGGACCACACTGGACAAATATAAGGAACAATATGAATCGCCGCTCTGGAAAAAACAGGGCGAGACAGCCCGCAAACTCGGAGGCCATGGCGGCATGGACTATCTGATGTGTTGGCGTCTGGTCCAGTGCATCCGCGAGGGACTGGAACCTGACATCAACGTCTACGACGCAGCCGCTTGGAGCGTCCCTGGTCCCTTGAGTCAGATGTCAGTCGCGAATGGAAGCTCGCCTGTAAAGGTACCCGATTTTACGCGACGTCTATGGCAGAAGGTGGCGAGCGATTAATGACCCCATAGGAAAAGCGCCCATTCAACCGGACGCTGAACGGGCGCTCTCTGAAGTACCTCACTGAACGATGTTCAGTGAGGTTTTTTCTTGTCGTCCTTTGGAGGACGGTTGTTATTTTGTGGCGGCGGTCGGTTCTCTTTCCGGTCATTGGTAATCACTTTGACCGGCTCCTTCGGGGGACGTTTATCGTTGTCTCTACGTTGAGCAGATGCCACCGTAGAGCCGCCGACCAGCATCACCAAAATCAACAATTCTTGAATCAACTTCTTCATACTGGCCTTTGCCTCCCTATCGCTTTCCTTCAGTCGCACGGGAGGGAGAAAGAGATGCGCCAGGCTGCTAAACAGCAAGATAGATGCCACAACCGGAAGAACGCCAGACCTCGATTTTTGCGACTAATCTCGCAAACGGGGCTGAGACCGCGCACCGTTTCCGAAGAACTCGCACCTTATGGTGCAACGGCTGAAGGCCAAATAGGGTAAGGAATATCTGGGAAATACGCTCGATTTTGGTCAAAAACCCTGGCCATTTTCCATATATCATTTGCCATTTCCCATTTGCCATTTTTTCCCGCCAAAGTTTCGTATCCCCAATCCGTTGATGCCCCCTAAAATGAAAAATGGAAATGAGCTGGCATCCCAGGCGATACCCGAAACCCTTTCCCCGACCTATCTCTTCACCGTTACACTGGCCGTTCCTACATTGCCACTGGTGTCAAAAGAACGCAAAGAAATCGTGTGCTCACCCGGCGTCAAAGTACCCACATCGATCGTGAATATCTCGTGGCCACTGTCTGCGATTCCATCGTCAGGAAATATTGGTAACCATGTGGCGCCATCAATACTGACGTCTGCCTTCCGAATCTTACCAGTCGCGTCATCAACCGAAAATGTCATCCGACCTGCCTGAGCCTGGTCCATCGCCTTCACCACTGGCGGCGTGTTGTCGATATCAACAGGCTCACTCAATCTTTCGCCAGTCAGTTTCTGGCCCAACGGGTTGTCTGGTCCATCCGAAGCGACGACTTTAATCACGTACCGGCCGTCAGCCAGAGTTGCACCGTCAATTGTGTAGAAGTTGTCGCGCAACTTGTCTTTCAACAACCTGAACGTCTGCTCGTTCAACGGTCGATAGTAAATCGAGTATTCAAGGGTGTCGCCGTTTCGATCTTCAGCCTGCCACTGAAACGATCGGGCACCACGCTGATAGAACCGTCTCGGGGGAACCTGCGCCACTGGACCAAACACCGATGGATCCAATCCAGACGACTCGACGTTGGGATCAATAGCCACTTGAGCCATCTGCTGTAGACCAACGCCAATCGGGAGCGCATTGATCGACAAGACTTCAGGGGCAACATTTCGTGGTAGATACGCGACACTCACATCCTCCATCCACGCTGGAGAGCCGGCCCCCGACCTGACTACTGATCGCCACTGAATGAACCGCGCGCGCGGACTGGAGATTTGATTCCCATCCGGATTCTTGACTGCGGGACTCCAGTCACTCCAGGTCGCATCGGGACGCTCACCATTACCAGATCTCGTCTGCACTTCAATATTTCCGGCCCCGCGCCACCACACTCTGCCCCAGGCAGCGATCAGCTTTGCGTCACGCACCGGCGATTCGTAACTGCCTTCGGAAACGAGGTCGCTGCCAAAACGAAAAAGCTTCCCCTGGTTGCTCGACGCTGCATAGATCTGATTGCCCTTGAACATCATCGCCGAAATCTGTCCTTCGGGTGACTGCAGCAACAAGGTGTCTCGGCCGTCGTTGGTGACGGAGTAGATTCTTCCCTTATCAGCAGTACCGATCAAAACACTTCCGGGCGCCAGTGCCGGCACAATCGAAAACGCGGTGATGGTAGCGGAACTCCAAACCACGTCAGTTGCTCCGTCCGGCAAAATTCTGAAGACAGCTGAGCGAGCATTTGAAACATCGGTGCGACTACGAGTGGGGGTTGGCTGAGCCTGCAAGGGCGCACCAGATTCGTCGATTGCCGTAATCGTTACGGTCGTCGATGGGTTAGTACCATCAGAGGGTTGCGACGTCACCACTGGAGCAGTCGAACTCTTATTACCCGCGGCTGCATCACTCAACGCGAGGGCATAAATTGATCCATCGGCAGCTGGCGCGAGCGCATGAATTTCCCGCAACTGCGTGTCGAAGAGTGCAAACGTCTTTCCTTCCGGTGAAATCCTCAGCACTAATCCACCAGGATCAGTCCCGGCGAGCAAATCGCCTTGCGGCGTTACTGCGAGTGAGATGACATGAGTTTGATTGGTGCTTACCAGGAGCGAGGCCTCGGGCTTAGCACCGGCCGTTCGAACGCGATAGATTTTTCCACTGTCACCCGCGCCAACGGCCAGCGATCCGTCACTCATAATTGCGAGAGACCAAATGTATTTGTCATCCGGATCGAAATAAATATCAGCTTTGCCATCAGCAGCTATTCGGTAGACCTTTCCATCTGGAGACGTGCCCGCATAAAGAGCACCATCACGTCCGACTGCCAAAGCTGTTACATCAAGCTCGGCGGCATCGTATAGAAGAGTGCCCGTACCGTTTGCTGGAATCTTGAAAATCTTTCCATCATGGCCGGTACCAACGAAAACGTTGCCCGCACTATCGACAGCGGTGGACCAAACGTAGGTCTGTTGCGTATTGAATAGTTCCGTAAGCTTTGGCGATAACATCAACACACCACTATCGCTGATCGAGACACCACGCGCATCGCCCTTTAAAAGATCTGCTCGTGCACTCGTTTCCCAAACAACGGGCTGACCGGCATAAACAATGAACGAGGTAAAAAGGAGAAGGGCTAGAGTAGAGAGTCGGACAACATGTCTAATGATCATCTTCGGTTAGTTTCCTATGTACTTGGCGTAAAGGGAGCGGGCAGTTGATATTTCGCTTGTTCCTCTGATTATAGATCTCGCATCGCGAAAAACGGTCAGTTCAAAATCACCCGTATTAAAGCGTAAGAGATACTCGTTGAAAAACACTTCGCCGGCACCACGAAGCCGTTGCGCCAAGGCATTGAAGTCAATTGCGGCATTGCGTTGAGGCGAGATTTGGACGGCATCACGTCCACATAGAATGGCGGCACTTTCGACCGAGGTGGCAGAGAGAGTTTCGAACAAGTTCAGTCCGCATGTTTCACAGTCCGCACGTCGATTCCCAGGATTTATTTTTCGCCACTGGTTTTGCCAAACATCGAATTGCATTAGTGATTGATGAAGCGCCGAACGTTGTCCGATCAGTAATTTGAGCGCCTCCGCAACCTGTACAGCTGCGACTATGTTGATTATCGGCATTATCACTCCCGAGGTATCACAAGTCGGAGCAGAGCCGGCCGGCGGCGGTTCATCAAAAATGCAGCGCAGACACGGTGTCTGGTGAGGAAGAATCGTCATGGTGACGCCGTAGGAAGCAACGGCTGCACCATAAATCCAACTCATATTGTGCTTAACGCAGGCGTCGTTTATTAAGTAACGGGTGGCAAAATTGTCGGTGCCATCGAGCACGATATCGCAGTTCGAGAGTAGACTCTCGATATTTGAATTATTCACATCCGCGATTCTTAATTCGACTTCTACCTCGGAATTGATCTCATGCAGATGATTTTTCGCAGCCACGACTTTCGGCAATCGCTGTTGCGCATCCTGCTCGGTGAACATCGACTGTCGCTGCAAGTTAGATAACTCTACAAAATCGCGATCGACAATTCGGATTCGGCCCACCCCGGCGCGCGCAAGCAGTTCTGCTTGAGCTGTTCCCAAGGCTCCAACACCAATGATTAAAGCTCTTCTTGCCTGTAGTTTCGCTTGGCCTTCAGTGCCGATTCCCTCAAAGAGCACCTGCCGGCTGTACCGATCGTTTGACACCTCAACAGTATATCAGTCTGCGGATCAGGTCAGTAATTGGGGAGCGAAGCCCAAAAAAGCACAAGGTCGAGATTTCTCTCGACCTTGTGCCAGGACGAAGCGGTTTGTAACTAACTCTTACGCAGCGTTCTGCTGGGCTTCCGAGCGGTCGCTTGCGTGGTAACCGTTTGGCGTAATGTTATAACGTTTGATCTTGGCGTTGAGCGTCGTGGGTTTCAAGCCGAGCAATTTTGCTGCTCGGATTTGGCTACCCGAGGTTCTGCCCAGTGCCGTTCGGATCAGATTCACTTCAAACTGTCGGACTTCGTCTGAGAATCTCGCCCCATTTTTAATATCAACTGGAACTGAGATGCTGAGGGATTCAACTTCATCCAGAAGAAGAAGCACAGTTTCTCGCAGCGAGTTTAGCCTGACGTCCACGGTCGATTCATCTTTGCCGTGTTCAAGCGGCTGCTCGTCGCTCATTGAAATCCCTGAGTTCGTATCATCACTACTCATTACCTGACCTCCTGAAACGCGGTGCTGGTCCAACCATGGGGAGCCTCAAGAAGTTTCAGCCAGACCGTTTGCCAGTTCGTTGTTCCATCCTGCGTTTCTGGGCACTGACTACGGCACGGCCAACGATGCTAATCCTGCCACAAAGCTTTTGCCTGCGTACCCACTGTGTGACAGAACGGCTAATAGTTGTGATGGAAAGGCCAACTTCATGGACAAAAGCCAGATTTTTAGAGGGAGTTGCCGACAGCTTCCTGAAGATTTGCACGGTAGTTACGGCTTAGTGTCAATTGTTTGCCGTTGGTGAGCAAGATGCGATATTCGCCGTGGAACCAGGGCTGCAGCTCTTTGATCTTGTCAATCTTAACAATTGCCGAGCGGTGAATGCGAAGAAATTGCTTTGGGTCTAACTGTTCTTCGAGACCACTGATCGTCTCGCGTAGCAAATAACTCTTATTGCTGTCGTAGACGCGGACATAGTTGCCCTCAGCCTCGATGCAGACAACTTCGTCGACGCTGAGAAAGAAGACTCGGCCACCTGCCTTGATAACAAGTCGTTCAAGGTAGCTTGGTCCAGTTTTAAGTTCCTCGAGCAGTGCCAGAATATGCTGATCGCGCTGGCCACTGCGATCAGTTTGAATCTGTTTCTTGGCGCGCTGCCATGCTATCTCGAACCGTTCGTTATCAAACGGCTTCAGTAGATAGTCGAAAGCGTGAACCTCAAAGGCACGCACTGCATATTGATCATAGGCGGTCGCAAAGATGACATACGGAGCCTTGCCAGGTTCCAGCGACTCTAGTACTTCAAAGCCACCAAGCTCCGGCATTTGGATGTCCAGGAAAATAAGATCGGGTGACTGCCCCTTGATCGCAGCGATGGCTTCGCGACCGTTCGCACACTCACCAATAATCTCAATATCTGGATCGTTCGCTAGCATCTCGCGAATCATCTCGCGAGCGAGCGGTTCGTCATCGATGACCAACGCCCGAATTCGTGTTGCGTCCGTCACCTAACCTCCCAACTGTCCTGTGCTTCTAACTCGACCGCCTGTGCGTGTAAGGTCGCACATAAAGTGAACACCGCGGTTCAATAACTTGTGACGAAAACCAAAGTAATGAGTTGTCTGTAATTCTAACGAGCGGCGGTCGTTCACTCTTACGATAACTATCCGCTCAATGTTTCGGAGAATTCCACGAAACGGAACTTAAGTTCACCAACAAACAAGAAACTGAATTCGGATGCAAGTTATCGTGTGACGCGGGTTCACAACTCATTTGTTCCAAACTCTCAGTCCGCAAGAAATTGCATACCTCTCCAACTTATCGTCTTTGAAATACGAGCTCCCTTCCCCGGTTGAGATTCGCCGGGAAAAGAAATCGTACAGGCTTATCGATTGATGAAACGGGGACGAGAGATAATGAGAGGATTAAAAAGCTCTGCCGGGCGCACTCCAAAAGGTTAAATACGACGGGGTATTTCGAGGACGACGGTCAATCCTCCCGTAGGACGATTCGTTAGTTCAAAATGAGCAGCATCACCATAGAGCCCTAAGAGCCGAGCCTGAGTGTTCGCCAATCCCACTCCCTTACCATTGCGCGAGCCGACTCGATGTTCGACATCCAAACCCGGACCGTTGTCCTTGATCTGAATCCGTACCGATCCATTTCGTGGTGCAGCACTAATTTCAACCTTGCCTGAATTGCTACGTGCGACCGCATGCCGTAAGGCATTCTCAACTATCGGCTGCAATATCAAATTCGGGACTCGCACATCCAGCACGGAAGGATCAATTTGGATGTCAGTAGTCAGCCGATCTTGAAACCTAATACGCTCGATCTCGAGATAGCCATTCAAAAATTCTAACTCTTGTTGAAGCGTCACCTCCATCGCACCACCACTCTCAAGAGTCAGTCGCAAGAAATCGCCGAGACGCGTGATCATCTTACGGGCGGCTTCTGTGTCCTTACTTAATAGAGCCGAGATCGAGTGGAGTGTGTTGAACAAGAAATGCGGGTGGACCTGCATCTTGAGCGCTTCCAATTGCGCTTGCACCAATTGCGTGCGTAATTTCGAGGCCTTTAATTCACCCTTGCGATAACTGTGGTAGTAATTTGTCGCGTGACTCAGTAAAAACAGGAACCAATAGACGAGGAGCCATCGGTCCAGATTCGGATAGAGATAGCCGAAGGTCGTCAACGGCGTAATCATTCGAGCGCGACCCGTAATGATCATATAGATTACGAAGTGACCGGCAATCATCACGCTCACCAGACCAACGCTTACCAGAACGTGGAAGATCACTCTCCGCCGCCAGTTGATTCGATCAATGCAGTAGTTTCGTGCGAGCCAAAGCACTAGCGGTGTTACCAGAGCCCAGAGGTAACAAGCGGAGGCCTGTACATAGAATGCCCTCGCGTATGGAATTGGCTGCTTTTCAGAGTAGTACATCATGTAAACCTGTGTACTAAAGAAAAGCGCCGCAATCGTCCAGACCCCCCAGATAAGGGCGAGACGAACAAAGCGATTATTTAAAGCTGACCGGCTGGTTTCATCTTCCGGTATTTCAATAGATTGGTTCATGAATTCGGCAATTCGATTCCAAGTTCGACGAACAGGCGTAAAAAGGCCCAGAATGGTAGATGCCAAACTAAAGCCTTTACGCCACATTAACACCGGCGCGAATCAATTTGTGACCAAAAGGACTTGACGAGGTGCCAAACGGCTTAAAACTGCGACGTGCCTTCGGGTTCAGTGCGTGCTGCGATTGTCTCTCTGGGACTGAGCGATTTTGCAATTTGTTGAGCAGGAGTCAACTTTCCAACAGATTCAATCTCACCCTGACAGGCCTGGATGACCGTTTCAGAATTCTTCTGACTGAGGAAGATATCATCCCCATCGTCGTCAAAGAGCCAGGTCTTGGGATTCTTACCTCGGACCATATGTCCCAATTCATGAAGCAGAACAACGACCCTTGATTCCCGGGTGTTCGGTTGGTAAGCACCGATCAAAGGGATACGTCTCTCGCCGGGATTGTTGCCTCGGAAGAACGCTCCTTCGCGATTAATTTCCACCACATCAAACACTCGGAATGAAAATTTAGTGCGATAGCTCTGATAGATCGTCGTAGCCCCCTTCATTCTGATGGCGATATTTCGATCCAGATACGTAGGATGGAGTCTTTGAAAGAGCTCATTGAGGGCGGCAATTGCGGCTGGTCCACCATAAAGTTGACTACACGAATTTTCGTCATTCAGGATTGTGAAAACATCGAGATACGCCTTCTCCAGGAGTGATAACTTCTTCGGATTGGCAGTCGTCACGGATTGCAACATCGCGTTGGTGTTAGGCAATGACCCGTTGAACTCACCATTGCCTGGTTCACTTTTCAAGTCGTCAGTCTTTTCTTCGATAAAGGTGGCGCTGTCTGGCTCCAACTTGTTGGTTGGTGCAAGAATCGACGGCAGGGTCGCTGATGTGTTGGCGGCACCGAACGTTAGGTTCGATAGAGAGAGAGTTAGAAGTAAAAAGAGTGCTGCTCTTTTCGCCATAGTTGCACCTCCGTGTTTTCGTACTTTGGATCTGAAAAAAACTCAGACCATTCGAAACAGGAAAAGGAGCAACGTGGGCGTGAGCTTACGCCTCGCTATCTAGATTGATGTGTGGTTTGTGATGGAAAGGTGAGTTTCGGTGACGGTGCGGCTTGGCAATACTTTGAGTAGTCAAAACTGGACCATTGTAGTCTCGAACCCTTCTTCCCAACTTGGATTAGAAACTGAACATGACTCCAAAAAACTAGATCATATCGAGGCCACGTTGAGCAGCGACCATCATCGCATCCGTATCAGGTGCCAAGCCGGTCCAAATTTCAAATTGTCTTTTCGCTTGCGCAACAAGCATCTCGAGACCACTCAAAACTTCACATCCGGCGGCCCGGCCATCGGCAAGGAATTTAGTCTCGCGTGGATTGTAGACGAGATCATAAACAAGTCTTGCGCCGGCGAGCTGTTCGATTGTTGCAGGAGACTGCCCAACCAAATTTCCGTAGCTGCCGAGCGGTGTCGTGTTGATAACGAGATCGAAATTGCTAAACGAGGCTTCAGCAATTTCCCTTACGGGCACGCCGAACTCCTTTGCAAGCTTTTCGCCTTTAGCCAAATCTCGCACAAACAAAGTCACGGACGCTCTTTGATCCAACAAGGCCCACAACACGGCGCGGGCAGCACCACCCGCTCCGAGCACTGCCACGCGCACATCAACCAGCGAATGGATCTTATGTAATAGCGGCTCCAGAAAGCCGTCAGCGTCGGTGTTATAACCAGAGAGTTTGTCGTCTTCTACCAATATCGTATTGACGGCTCCAATCTTCGTCGCTCGTTCGTCGACTCTGTCAAGATATTGCATGACCGTGGATTTGTGCGGAGCCGTGACGCTCAGTCCCCTTAAATTCCACACCATCTCTCTAGTCTCTTGCCTAACCATCCTTTTGCAGAAGGCTTCGACGTCACGAACTTCGATTGGCAAATAAACACCATTCAACCCCAGCGCCGCGAAAGTCGCATTATGAATGTGCGGCGAAACCGAATGCATCACAGGCAAACCAATAATTCCGCAAACAAGAGTCTCGTTATTTATTTGGTCAAGGCGGTAAACAGCCCGGAGTTGTGCCGCTGTAATTTGACCTGGGGCGGTTCCTGCATCTTCGCTCATTGCCCCGTATGTAAGATAGGAACCACGGGATGGACCGAGAATCCGCGTAATAACTCCGGCACTTCCCATCCCAATTGCAATGAGTTGTTTCCGATCTGCTTGCGCGCGGTCCAAGAGTTGAAAAAGTGGTAGGCAGTCAACAACGTCATTTGTGTTTACTGCAATCTTAGAGATAGCCGCAGGCGAAGTGACCATTCGTTGGTAGATCTGAAGAATGTCATCGGGTACGCCTTCAAAATCGTGATGGGAAACTATGACGCGAGACCAATCGACATTCGAGCGCTCATCGATAAGAGGTAGCAAATCGAATTCGATATCAAAAAAATGCGTGTTGTTAGTCGTGAGCCACTTGGTCCAAAACTCGAGTCGTTGATTGGTGGTCAACTGGTTGTGGCCACCTTGCTCAGGTGCCCGCAAAGTTAGTATGACAGCTTTATCAAGGCGAGAAAGATTCCGCCAATCGAAATCGGGAAGTTCGCTTACGTCCAGACAATCGAGACGAAGCTCTACTAAATCAGCCAGCCTGGCAGCACGATCCAACGCTAGCGGCAGCTGCGACAAACTGGAGGCGCAAACAGGTACACAAACACGAGGTGTTGTTTTCGCTTGCATGAACGGCAGACGAAGTAACTAAGAACTTTCAGGCAGGGCTCTCTGGCTCAACGTTCAATAAATCAAAAGCCTATTTTTCCACTGAATCGAAGTGCCGGGTGGGTGTTTCGGCGCCGAGATGCCGCGTGGTCCCTTCAGTAACACTCGGTGCTGGTGCCATCAATTCTCCAGTAGGGCGACGCGGCACCGGAGTTGGAAAGGCGGTCCTTGCTCGGTCAGCGAACATTGGTTGATTGTATGTTGAGCCCACTGCGTTCCTTTCCCGCTCACGCAGGCGGATGAACTGGGCAACCCCTGAGCCCATCATCGAAAATGCGGGAATGAGCATCCAAAACCACCATCCCTGTCCGGTTGATCTCGAAAGCGCGATCGCAATCAACAAGAATGCGACCCCCGTGAAAATGCTTTTGAATGCCCGATCGAGTGAAGGTCGCTTTTCTTGTTTTCGTCCGCAACTTGATGACTCGGTCTCCGGTTCATTAATTTGCGGAAACTGGCCATTCAACGCTTGCGGGACGAGACTTATATTTGCACCACATGACCGGCAGAAGCTGGCACCATCAAGATTCTGCGTAGCACATTTTGGACAAAACATTTATTCCTCTTCTTTCATCTTTCTGAGACAGCCAACATTCTCTGTCGCCTGGCCTCGTAAAGAAGTACGCCAGCTGCCACAGATACGTTCAAGGATTGCACCTTTCCGCGAACTGGAATACTAACAAGAGTGTCACAATTTTTTCCCACCAGCCGGTGTAACCCATGACCTTCGTTTCCCAGTATGACGGCGGTAGGAATCGTCCAATTCCATTCGGTGTAAGTCTGTTTTGCATCGCCGCTCGCACCGACTACCCAAATGTTACGTTCTTTCAACTGCTCTATCAATCTGACGAGATTAGTAACACGAGCGACGGGCACGTACTCGAGCGCTCCGGCAGCAGCTTTTGCCACCACCTCAGTTAGACCGACCGCTCGACGCTCGGGTATAAAAACCCCGTGAACTCCGGCGCATTCAGCAGTCCTCAATATGGAACCCATATTACGCGGATCTTCGATTCCGTCTAGTCCAATAACTAAAGGAGGATCAGGCGTGTCGACTCTGGCGGCTAATTCCTCGAGTAGATCGTCGGCATCTTTATATCGAGCGGCGGCAATTTGAGCCATCACGCCTTGATGTCTCGCCTCTCCAAGCTTCTGATCAAATACGACCCGGCTAACGCGGTGAATCAGGATACGATTGTCCCTGGCAAGCTGAAACAAGTCTTTAAACCTTTCAGTTCGCGCGCTGTCCAGAATCGTGATCGACTCAATTGCCCTGGTACGTGCCCGCAATGCTTCCAAGACCGGGTTTACTCCGTAGATGGTATTAAGCGGATCGGGTGTCGACACAGTGTTTCGTTCTCGATCCGCACCAGGATCGACTCGTTGACGTGTAGTGTTCCTGGTCCTTTTATACAATTTGAGTCAGCGGGTTAAAGTTGAAATAGGCTCGTAGTCGAGAATAACGACTAAACTGATCTTCGTTGCTGTTGCTCGTCGCCGCTCCAGTGACGTACTTGCCCGGACGTTCACGTTTCCATCCGATAGACGTTGTCTCTGCTTCCGAAGGCCAAACGAACTCGATTATTGAACGATGCTTGTTATAAGAATGATCTAACACAACCTTTGGTGATCGTGATACCAGGAGTTCTGTCAGGCGGTTTAGGTTTTCACCAGCCACCAGTGTCTTGTTTGCACCTAGACAAGAGAAGTCGAAACTATTGCTGCTGATGCGCCAGGCCTTCGCATTGTGCTTTGCATAAAGATCGATTACCAGTTCATCTGCGTAGAACTGACTTGAGTCAATGATCTCGTTTTCACTCTTGCGCGTTTTGCGTTCTCTTATCTCGATCTGGGTGCGAACGATCCGAGCAGCAACGATCAGAACAAGATCACTCAGAGAGACATCGGTTACATCAGCGAGGCCCGCCTGATGAAAAGAGACAGATTCGTTCGAGAAGCCGAGGGCGCGAACTCTAAGGTGTGGCTCGTTAATCTGCAGTTCAGCATCACTAATTGAAATAGTGTGGAGACCAAGTTCTTTGAGTCGTTGTGCCACTAGTAGCGATTCTTCATTAGTGCTCACGAACGCCAAAGGCAGTGGAGCCCTGGAAGTTATGATTTGAGCGAGCGCTTCTGGGTCTAGTCGAAGTAGCGTAGCGACCTCCGCAGTTTTCGTTTCTGAAAGAGCGTTTTGCTCTGGAATAATGATAGTGTTAAATCCCGGTTGATTTTTCTCGGGCGGTTTAAGGGTTGGACGCCGGAGTCGTGCGGTGATTTCGTTAACCGGCAACGGCTCGCCGCAATACATGCAGGCGACTCGTGTCGGAGCGTTTGCTCGCAGACACTCGTCACAGGTGACCATTTCCTCCAGCTTGAATCCCTGCGGCTCGGTAGGCGCGACTGGACCAAGAAAGATTGGGGGAATGTTTTCGTTATCTTTAGGCAACAGCTCCTCCAATGTTTTGAATTATACGACGAGCTGAAACTCAGTGTGCACTATGTTTTCAGATTTCGTTTTAACACGAATTTCAATGATTATTGGGGTCGTAGCGCTGGCTCTGCTGGCGGTTTCGTGCGCTGCGTTTCGCGCGACCGACGTCGCTGGTCCAGAATCAAATCTGCCCCCTTATCCCATCATGTTAGAGAATGACGACGAGCGCCAGAACAATACGATTGTGGCGTGGAAGCAGATGGCCCAGCATTTCGGATTGAGTGATCAACTGACACCTGAAATTCAGACTGGCACAGGTACCCTTAAAAATCTTCCCACAACAGCATCCGGAGCAATTGTCCTTCCCCGGGTGGGGACAGGACCAGTGGAGAGTGAAGACGAACTGAGAGAATCGTTACGGCGATTCATCGCGGACTGGAAGCCGTTGATCGGCGCGGAGCCTGACGAGCTGTCATTAATAGAAAGAACGGATCTACCTTCAGGTGAGAAGCTTGCACGATACGAGCAGCATCCCTTCCGTTACCCGTTGCGCGGAGACTTCGGTCAACTCGTAATTCATTTCAAGGGGGATCGAAGAGTAACGGGAATCAGCAGTACTTGTCTGACTGACGTCGATCGCTTGCAGTCTCAGTTGACGAGCCTGACCCCAAAGATTACTGCAGATGAAGCAGCCAGCCACGTAAAAGGGCGCTCGCTATCAATTTCAACTTCGAGTGCCTTCATCATTCCGCCCACGGCCGGTACGGACGTTCGCCAGCTGGTGGCGTATGTCAAAGAGCAATCGGACAACAAAGGCTCACTTGAAATTCATCTCGCCTGGGAAATAGACCTGACAAATACTCCTGTAAAAACAGTGTACCTGGACGCCATTTCTGACGAAATTATTGCGACAAAATGATCTTAATCGAAGTGGACCTTGCTACTTGACCAACGACGGCCAAAGCAGCATTCTACCTTTAGAACTCAAGGGTTTTATTTGATGGAGTCATATATGAACAGCTTTGATCCCACTAATAATGTTTCATGGCAATTAGGTCATCGAGGTCGCGTGGCAGTTTTCATAGACGGTAACAACCTTTTTCATGCGGCACGTTTCCACAATATAGATATCGATTACAACAAGCTGTTACGGGTTCTTCTCGGCGATGGCCGGCTGCTGCGGGCCTTCTTTTACACCGGGGTGGACGTCGGAGCTGAAAGGCAACAAGGTTTCTTGCTTTGGATGCGACGCAACGGTTTTCGTGTAATTCAAAAAGAGCTGAAGACCTTCTACGATGGCACACGGAAAGCAAATCTTGATGTCGAAATTGCAGTCGACATGTTGTCGCTGGCAGGTCGATACGACACTGCCGTTCTGGTGTCTGGCGATGAAGACTTCGTCTACGCCGTAAATGCGGTCGCATACAAAGGTTGCCGCGTCGAAATAGCCGGATTTCGTTCCAATACAGCACCAAAACTAATAGACGTTGCCGACTACTTCATAGATCTCGGCGAGATTGCCGACAAGGTTCGGAAAGAGGTTACACACGGTGCGCGTTACGATGAGCGCGATTTACATGAGCATATTCCTGGCCAATATCTACCTGATCAGCTTCAGATGAGCGATTCACATGGTGACGGGTATCAAACTGCCATGAGAGTAGTAATCGCTGCCGAGATTGATGAGGATGGGGCAGAATTCGAAGCTGCGACCGAGTTTATTAGAATAACCGACGACCACTAAAGTCTGAAGAACTCCTGTGAAAACATTTACAATTCAGGAGGCCAACGATCTCCTTCCGGAGGTCAAGGTTCTCCTCAAAAAGATTCAATCCTCTCATCGCCATCTTTCACTCTTTCGAAATAAGGCCAAAAAAGCCGCCGAAGGTGCTGAACTTGGAGGCGGTGGTCTGGTTGAGGGTGTTGAATATGCGAATCGTCTTACAAAATTGACTCTTGAAACAGCTGAACTAGAAGCACTAGGAGTTCAGCTAAAGGATTTTGAGCGAGGTTTGGTAGACTTTCCCTCACTTCGGGACGGGCGAATCGTGCTCCTGTGCTGGCAACTGGGAGAGGGTGATGAACTCGAATGGTGGCACGATGTCGATGCTGGGTTCGCCGGTCGCACTCCTCTTTGATACAACTTTTTGACTCCAGATTCCCTCCTACCCCCTGACGACAAGTTCAAGCCCTTCATCATTTTCTCGTTGACCACTTAAAGTTATTCCTGATAGGATGCGTCCCGATCGCGCAAGCGAAATTGGAAGCGAAACTGTAATTCAGAAACCAAAGTTGGTTTTATCCCCCGGAGGCAGTTTCCTATGGAATGTACCTCGTGCGGCTCGCCGGTAGAGTCAGTTGAGTTTTGTGCTGATTGCGGCGCTGTTGGTGACGAAAATCGCGCGGGAAATCGCACTCCTACAAACGGGATAAGCACACAAGAATCCATAATGAGCCGGGCTGAAGAAGCTACCGATCACCCAAAACCGGGAAAATCCAAGTTAATTGAGTTTCCTGGGGCTAATCGAAATTCGATTCCCGAATGGCGTAAAGAGCTTAGCGAACGGGTCCGTGAGGTCCAGGAACGGCGCGCCCGCGAAGCCCTGGAAGCCGCAGAAGCGGAACGTAACGACACCCCTGACAACGAAGTACCACCCCAGCTTGAACTGTTGCCACCTGCCGAAACCCCGGCCATGAACCCACTTGTGGCGGCGGCGCTGAAGCGGATTGAGCGGGCACATCAGCCGTTAGTATCGGAGACTCGACAAGGTAGGGCAGCTACGGCAGTTGCTTACGCTCCGCTATTGGAAGAGATGGAACCATTACAGGTGGTCCAGCCTACAGTGCTTGAACAAGTAGACATTGACGCTGAGTTGGACTGTGCAGAACCTGAACTGGAAATTCCAATCGTGGTTGAAAAGCCGCACAACCTGGTCGTCGTGCCAGCCGCAGAGATTCCCGAACTACCGACCAGGGCCGCGCCGAAGCGATTAATACTCGACGATCCAAATGATCCTGCTTTAAATTACTTAGACTCAGTTGCGAAAAACGTTTGCGTAGACCAGTTGGCCCATAGTCGAGCATCTGCCTTTCGGCGTCTGGTGTGCGCTGTTTTTGATCTTCTGATTTGCGCCGCGTTGAGTGCTCCGATCGCTTTCGCAATTGAAGCGACTGGAAACAATCTACGCGAGCCACGCACTCTGGCTGTAATTGCTGGTTGTTATGTGTTATTGACCTTCTTTTATCTAACGTTAACAACTGCGCTAACCGGACGAACCCTGGCAATGCGATTGTTGTCCTTACGCGTTATCGACAGAAAGACTGGCTTGATTCCAACTGGAGGACAGTCAATTGGACGCTCCTTTATATACCTGCTTTCGTTAGCAACCGCCGGAATCGGAATCGTCTTCGCGGTGATCAGTCGAGAAGGTTACACCGCTCACGATCACTTTACGCGCACCGCTGTTATCATCACTTGAAAAGTTTTTTAATACGTTTGAATGAAGAGCCCTGCTGAGCGGGGCTTTTCTTTTGTTTTCAGAGATGCCGAGCGATTCAGCTTATTCTCTCCGTGCGACCTTTGTGTTCTCGGTGCCGTGGTAGCTGGTTTTACAATTTAGTCCACCACAGAGCCACAAAGTACACAAAGGTTGCACAGAGTCTATGCGCCCTGTTAGCTTGCGTTAACGATGAACGACCACCTGCTATCGGCTATCGCAGATGAGATCCGTCAGAATCTGAAGGGGCGGCGCTTTGGTAAAATCTTTCAGCTTGGTCCATTGTCGTTCGCAATAGACTTTGCCTTCAGACAAGGTTACCTCTACATCAGTGTCGAGCCCGCCAGTCCCCGCTTGTATCTAATCGAACGCAAAGTAAAAGAGCTCGAGAAGCAGTCACTCCAACTGTCGTTTTTTGGGAATTCCCTGCGTGCAAAGTTGGGTCAAGGAGAACTCCTGGCAGTCGAAAAGTATTTCTCGGAGAGGGTGATTAAGCTGAGTTTTAAAGTGGTGGACGAGATTGGACAGCTTCATTTCAGAAATTTGATTGTTCAACTCACGGGCCGTGCCGCGAATCTTTTTATCACCGATGAACTCAATTTTATCGTTGCCTCGCTGAGACCTCCTAAAGGCGCTGGTCAACAGCTCGGAGAACGATACGCGGCGCCTTCAACTCGCGAAACGAAGTCAGAGCTATCTAACTCGCTGAGCGAAAATTCTTCAGTCGCTGCTGATGCTTATTTCGCCGCGCTTGATGCGCAACAGGTCTTTCGTACCAAAGCAGCTAAAGCGCGAGCGACGCTGAAAAAGTCGTTGCTTCAAAAACAGAAGTTAAAGAACAACCTGGAAGCCGATCTCGTCAGACATGGCGATTCAGAGGCACATCAGAAGTTGGGTAATTTACTGTTGGCCAATTTAACTACAGCCATCAGAAATGGTAGTCATACGAGTCTAGTCGATTATTACACCGAGGGGGAGCCTCGAATTGAGATCGAGATCGATGAAAACCGGTCGTTACAGGATGAAGCAGCTCGCCAGTTTCGAGACTATACGAGAGCAAAACGAGCCGCGGCAGAGATTGCAACTCGACTTGACGCATTAAAAGCTGAGATGGACCAGATCGAGAACAGACAGCGACGACTTGAGAGCATTATTGAGGAGGGAGATCTAAAGGCACTGGAGGACTTTGCGCAAACAAAATCCATCTCGGCTACCGCCAAACGAAAGAAAGAGCAGCCAACTATTCCGGGGGTTCGCAGGTATCGCTCGACTGATGGTTACGAAATCTGGGTAGGCCGAGCGGCTCGCGACAACGATACACTCACTTTCCGTCACGCCAAACCGAACGACCTCTGGTTACATGCAGGCGATTATCCGGGTTCGCATGTAATAGTCAGAAATCCTAATCGCAATGAAATTCCTCATCGTACGGTGATCGAAGCAGCGCAACTCGCCGCCCGATTCAGCCAGGCAAGCGATGATGCAAAGGTTGTCGTG
>DATIBX010000303.1:0-4286 GCA_035457105.1 Pyrinomonadaceae bacterium | reverse complement strand
AATCAGCGATGGCCTACAGGGCTGTAAGCGTATGGGAGTAACCGTAATACTCCACGCGGTTTTCGCCCGCAGCTACTGTTCAATGAGTGAAGCTGAAAGAAAGTGGACATCCTGAATTGCGGCCATCACGACGTAGACCCTGATGTTGTTGCTGCGCGGATCCGCCGGAAAGACGAAGAATCCTGGCCGGTGGCGATCATAACCCGCCGTTGACCCCACCAAGACTTCACCGTCCTTGAAGATGACTTGGACCTTTCTTCCCGGAATCATGTTTCCAGCAAGGAAATGCTTACGGTCTTCCCGTGAATTATCTCCATGAAAATCACGGACGAAGAAGACAGCCTTGAGATCAGAGATGAAGACCTCTTGACCTTCCTGGGGTCCTCCGAGCGCTCGGTCGCGGATGTGGAAGCTGGCCGCGAAGGGAGAAAAGTCGTGTGAATATCCTTTCAAGGTCTTGCCGTCTGCATATCGCACGACGATCTTCGCTTGGTCCAACATACGCTTCCTTTCAAGACTGCCGCCCTGTCTCAAGAGTACCGAGCACAGCGTGTACCGTCATTCCCAGGAAGTATGAGGAACGTATGCCCCGAAAGCATTCTGGAATACTTACTAGTGCGATCCAGACCTGGCGTTTACCTCTTCTTGGGGATATCTGGACCCCTCCTTCGGGTAAGGCAGATCCATTCTAAGTAGGTAGGCTTAAAGGTGTAGAGGAGGCCACCCATGGTTTACAAGAAACTTTGGCTTACCCTATGCCTGCCAGTAGTCGGTTTTCTGTGGGCGGGATGCAGTGGCATGACACCCTCTGACTCCAGCCTTTCGCAACCATTGTTTCACTCAAAGTCGGAACACGTATCACGCCTTTCGGCATTCGCACATGAATTGGACAGCAAGGCATTGGAATGTGTGGAGTTTGCCAGTTGCGAAAGGGTGTATTTCTCAAGGGCACTGGTCAGCCTCTTTGAAAATCGTGAAGCGGCTCGTGCGTCCTTCCGTCACGTGATCGAGTACAACAGTGCCAGTCCTCTCGCACTGCCTAGCCAGCTCTGGCTACAAGTGCTCGAAACGTCCCAAGGTGACTTAGAGAACAGCCCTTCGATGGTGCTCATGGCCCAGTTTGTAAGCGAATGGATAGAACGTGAGCTTAGCGCGCGTACGATCGGTGAGAAACCGCTGACAGCGGTCAAGACACTAGCGGAGCCCACTGACCAATCCCGGCTCATAGTCGGACTGCAAAAACAACTGCGCGAACGTGACCATGAAGTCACCCTCCTTCGCGCCCAATTGGAAGCCCTGAGATCTATTGATGAGGATCATCGACAGCGGAAGGTGAAGGTCCCGGCCTCATTACGACACGCAGAGCCGTAGGGGGACGATGAGCATGAAACGGCGTTATCGACCGCGCGTTGGACTGAGAGTTCCAGTCATATTCGCCTCGCAGGCTGAGGTCGGACGAGGGCAGACCTTGGATCTGACAGTTCCCGGCTGTTTGATTGAAAGCGGTACCGTCGTCGCCCAAGGGGACTCGCTCCAGCTTGAGATCTATGTTCCCGGTCAAAGATTTCCACTTTCAGTTTCGCTTGCCGTGGTCCGTTGGACGAAGGGGAAACGCTTTGGCGTGGAGTTCATCAAAATGCATGAGTCGCAGCAACTGAGCTTAAATCGGCTCTTAGCCCTGGACTACTCCGACCCATCACTGACGCAGAAGAGAACGGTGTCGAGTTAGCCTTGGCAGGTGCGTCACGAAGTCTGTGTCCGCTCGTGCGTTGGGAACGGAAGCGCCTTTAAACCGGAAGGTGTAATAATGAATGCACCATATTCACGCGATGCCCTCAATTCACGTTTGGCAGAGCGATGGCCCCTGCACTACAAGGTTCAGTTTGCGTATCCGGAATACGCTGGGGAAGGTGTCACGCTTGATGTGTCCGCGGGCGGATTATGCGTGATCACAAACCGAGAAATTGCGCCGGGCGTTGAAATCTATGTCCGCTTGGTGCTCCCCGACAACACCCACCTGGATGTTCAGACCGCTACTGTCAGATGGTGTGACAACGAACAAGTTGGACTCGAAATTTCTGAGATGGAACAAAAAGATGCGGTACGCTTACTCGAACTGCTGTCTCGCGTAGGTGGCTCAGCGATTACTTATTCGCGGTATTACAACGCGGGGTCTGTAACCATAGGATCAGGTAAGGAACTTGGCAGATACATTGTAGAGGCCATGCGAGGAAGCCCACTTCTAAATGCAGTTAACTCAGTTCGCACGCAGTTAAGCGGGTACGATGCAACTATGCCGACTATGCCACGATACAGATAATTCAACTCACTAGATAACGCTCGTTCTTATACCGTTTTGCATAGGTTTCATAATCGGTCCATGCATGCAGAAACCCAGCCTCTTTCGTTGATTGCCGTCTAGCCCCCTCTTACGTACTCCTAGCTATAGTTCCCATTAATCGTTAGCATACGGCTCCCTCGGCAAGACAGTCATGAGGTTCGCAGTGCGTGAAACCATCCTCTTGATTCGTCCTTATCTGTTTGCGGCTTTTACCGTTTTTCTCGCCGCTGCAGTTAAAGTGTTCATCCAGCCTTATATCAGTACCTCCCCTCCGTTCATTACGTTCCTCGTGGCTATTATGTTTACCGCCTGGAAATGGGGATTTCTTCCGGCGTGCTTCGCGACTCTGGTCGCCGCCATCGTGATCGGTTATTGGGTGATCCCGCCCCTTGATAGTTTTTACTTGCGTCCTGCCGATGTTGGAACGCTCATGATCTTTGCTTTGGTAGGAATAGCAATGGCCTACTTCATTCATCGGCAAGAGCAAGAACGGCGGCAGGCTGTCACCTTTGAAGGTCAGCTGCGGCGCCTGCACAAACTCAGTACCCGGCTTTTGGCGGAAGAGCAATTCGAAGCCGTCCTCCACCGTGTGCTAGCGGCTGCCGTGGAATTGCCCAAAGCGGACAAAGGGACGCTTCAATTGTGTGAACCGAATGCCAATGCACTCGAAATGGTTGCGCAGATAGGCTTCGATGACGAATTCTTGCATCAATTCCAACGAGTACCATTGGACTTCGCGACCTGCGGCGCGGCGTACCAACGTCAGCAGCGCGTCGTTGTCGCAGATATTGCGACCGATGCGGAATTCGCACGGCTCCGCCCTCTCTACTCCAAGCACGAGGTTGTGTCCGCACAATCCACCCCGCTGTTCGGAGGGGATGGAGAAGTTCTAGGTGTGCTTACAACGTACGGACGAGACCCTGGCGTGCCTTCAGACGAGCAACTTCGGATCTTGGATTTGTATGCCGATCAAGCCGCGCGCATTATCGAAGTCAAACGTAGAGAAAGAGAGTGGCGGTCCAACAAGCGTGATTTGGAATCTCAAGTCGTTCGCGGCGAACAGAAGCTCCGGGATCTCGCAGGCGAGTTAGAGTTGACGGAGGACCGTGAGCGCCGTGCACTGGCCTCTGAACTGCATGATTACCTGACACAGCTGCTCACCTTAGGGCACATCAAACTGAAATTGGCGCAACGGTTCCTCGGTCCTTCGCCAGGCCAATCAGAACGGTACATGGAGGAGACAGCGGACGCACTGCAGCGCTCGTTGGAATACGCTCGCACGCTGATGGCTGAACTCGTTCCCCCCGAACTCCATGAGTCCGGCTTAATTGCGGCGATCCGCTGGCTGGCGAGGCATATGGAGAAGGATGGCTTGACCGTCGACCTCCGCTTGAACGCAGAATCAGTAGATCTGCCTGAAGATCAGGCCGTTTTACTTTACAAATGTGTTCGCGAGCTGTTGATCAATGTGGTGAAACATGCCGGGGTGAGCCATGCGACCGTAGCTCTGACTGTCGATCCGCGGCAGCGGTTATTGATTATCGTTGAAGACAGAGGTCGCGGTTACGACCCCGCCTCCGAAAGGAAGGCTCCGGTCGCGGGACATTTTGGTTTGGCCAGTATCCGAGAACGACTGGCGGCAATGGCTGGATGGCTTAGAGAAGAAAGTGCCATCGGCAACGGGACGACGATCACACTGGGTCTGCCAATAGCACAAGCAGGATTTGAACGGCTTTTGCATGCCGCTAGTTCGGGAGGTCCAACGGATCGAGTGCAGAGCAAGCGGGCTGAATCTGCCGACCAAGAACGGCTCCCATTCGACACACATTAGCAGGGAATCTTGCCTTTTCTCATTCACGAACGACCTGCATTAGTTTGCTGGAGTGAGGTGAATCGTGTCCTTAGACTGGATGCGTGATTTGTTTCACGGCGCTGAGAATGGCGG
>DATIBX010000302.1:0-6037 GCA_035457105.1 Pyrinomonadaceae bacterium | reverse complement strand
GATCGCTCCAGCTAAAACAACAAAGGGGCGGAGAACTGTGAATGGTCCAAATACGAGTACGCTGGTAATACATCTAATGTCGACTGATGGAAAGGTGCGAACCACGAGCGTGATCAAAATGATAGCGGCATAAGGAACGTAGACGCTCAACATTCGCGTCCCAATCAACTGTAGATCAAAGAATAAAGCACGCGAGTCGTTTGAAACCAGCAACGCCAGGCCAGTAATCACGGCGACAAGCAGAACCGCAACTTGACCAAAGAACGCACCTTTGATCAGCGCTTGTCGGTAGTAAAGTTTCTTGTCTATAGATGCATTACGGCCCGCTGCCTCGCGGTAGCCGATGAACGCTGAGTCAAGCGTTGCCAACAGCCAGAGAAGAAACGCAATCATTCGATTTTTCCCAGCGAGGCGATGCGGTTACCCATATTTTGGAGAAAGGCGTCACGGTACTCAGGACGAATACCAACTAATGAGTGAAACACTCTGGGTATCGGTAGACCCCATAGACGAGTTCCGTAGATAGCCGAAATAAAGTCTGGTGCAGCCTTTCTAGTGACGCTCAGTAAATATCTGCTCTTATGTGCACGCACAGCAGAAAGCACACCGTCGTGTCTCGCTAATGGTTCGCGCATGCGTGCAATGTGGAAAAGCCATGATCCGAGTGGGGCCATTGGTGAAGAATGGAAATCGAAGTGTACGAACGCGCACGTTTCTGGACGGCAATGTTGTTTCAGAAGATAACTAAGATCCTCATCACGGAAGTGGTGCAGAATGCCGGTTGAAATGAAAACGGTAGCGGGCTGCTCTAGACGGAACGCATTCGCGACCACGAATTTACAATGTAGGTTTTCGATTTCAGCAAGTCGTTGGGCCTCGTTTATGAGCGCGCCATTAAAATCTGCTCCAATCAATTCAACATCAGTACCGAGGGATTCGCTTTTAGCTAACCAGCGAATTACGAAGCCTGTTCCGCAGCCGATGTCGACGATGCGAATGGGATTGGAGACGTCGCCTGCTCGCAACGCATCTAAGATCGGCGTGAGTAGTTCGGCTACGCGACGGCCATGATGAAATTCTTCTGACATGCGTTGCATCTCGCAATGAGATGTAACGAGGATCTTGTCGACGGCGTCGGGATCGAGCGTTCCGTTTCGTTCAGGTATCTGGCCAACAATCTTCACTGCTTCTTGATTGCCCAGCTGTCCGAAGAGGGAAATTAAGTCTGCTTTCTGAACTGGGTTGCGCTGAAAAGTGACGGGATCGAACGACACGATCGCGTCTGAGATTTCTGGTCCGCGTCGTGTGATGGTGAGTAATCCCATTTAGCCCGGCTATGCTATCAGATCATGAGGTCGGATTGATTCTAATTGTTTGACTTAAATGGGTGATGAACAGCCAGAGGTGACGTCGACGAGAAGTTGAGGAATACGAAAAGATCTCTGCAAAACCAACTGGAGCTTGGGTCCTTCCGATTGTCTACAAGTAGGTCCCGACCCACTTACTCACATTGTTTCAAAACTCGCATCACCGTCGGTTTCTTATTCGTGTTGTTTCGTGTGATTTCGTGGATTGCTGTTACCTTTAAGAAAAGCGATCCACTAAATCACACGAAATCACAGCAACGCTGACCCAAACGAACTTAGATTCTTGAAACAGCCTCGACAGCGTCCAGCGCCCACGGCGTTAAACTTCTTCTATGCCCGACCCTTCGTTGCAACGCCGAGCTTCAGTGCCGCATCTTATTCCGGTCCACCTGATTTTATTGGCCATTCATTGCAACACCTACTTAATTCTGGTGTTGTGTGGAAAGGCTCGGAACTAAACCCTTGATCGGTGCGCCCACCAAAGTGACAGGTCTGCGAAATTGAAGCGCAAGAACCTGGCCCAGATGATTTGCAGTAGACTCAAACCCAGCATCGGGATAATCGGCGGAGGAATCGGCGGAGTCGCAGCGGCCCTGGCACTCCGACAGGTCGGCATTGACGCCGTAGTGTATGAGAGAGCGCCGCAGTTAACCGAAGTTGGCGCAGGGATGATGCTGTGGCCCAATGCAACCCGGGTCTTGCGGGGCTTGGGATTGCTTCCCGAGGTGATGGCGCGGAGCGGCTCGAGCACTCATTTCCTGGTGCGAGCAAGTAACGGCGCGGTGCTGATGAATATCGCACTGGGTGAATTTGAGGTTCCCGCCATATGCATGCGCCGATCCGATCTGCTGGCAGCTCTTCTTGCTCCATTACCGCCGCAGAGTATTCGGCTGGGACACACTCTGAGTAAATTGGACCAAACCAGCGACGAAGTAAATCTTAGTTTTGACTGCGGCACGGTCGCGACGCACGATGCTGTGATCGGCGCCGATGGAATCCGATCGTTGGTGCGATCGCAACTGTTCGGCCCGTCAGACCCGATCTATCGCGGCTACACCGTTTGGCGTGGCGTAGCTTCTTACAGCTGTGATGCCATTCCGCCGGCCTCAAATAGCGAGACCTGGGGCGTTGGAAAGCGCTTCGGCATTCTCAAGATTGGACCAGGCAGGTTCACCTGGTATGCGGCGGCGAATGTACCCTCCGACCATGTTGACGCGGCCGTGGGACGAAAGCGCGAATTGCTAACGGCCTTCTCCGGATGGCACGCGCCGGTTGCTGACTTGATCGACGCGACGGACGACAACGAGATCAGGAAAAACGGAGCATACGATGTGGTACCACTAAGTCGCTGGGGTGCAGGCCGAGTTTCGTTGCTGGGCGATGCCGCGCATGCGTGTACACCAAATCTCGGGCAGGGTGGAGGCATGGCCCTTGAGGACGCCGCTGGCTTAGCCAAGTCCTTCGCACAGGAATCTTCGGTGGAGGCGGCGTTGCGAAGTTACGAGAAGTTAAGACGTCAGCGTACGCGACACATTCAACAAAGATCACGATTGATGGGTGAGATCGGTCAGTGGGAGAGCCGTCTTTTTGTAGCCGGTCGTCGAGTGGTGACCGCTCTACTTCCAGCCAGGATATTTGAGTACAACTTAAGAAGAGTTTACTCCTATGAAATTTAAGGATGATTGTTTACTTATGAAGACGAAACATAGAAATGCGATCGCAATCTTGATATCCCTTGCTGTGTGTTTAGCTTTCGCTCCTGTCAACGCCGCCCCGCCTGAGGTTCGACATTACAGCATCGACGCTGGTCAGAGCGACTTCATGGTCCATGCATCTGTCGGAGGCCTGTTGTCCGCCTTTGGTCACAACCACAACATTGCGATTAAAGACATCAGCGGCCAAACAGAGTTCACCGAAGGCACTGTCACGCCAGCTTCGCTTCGCATGAACATCCGAGCGGACTCGCTCAAAGTAACCGACAAAGTGAGTGATAGCGACCGCGAATCGATCGAGAAGACAATGCGCGATCAAGTTCTCGAGACAGGTAAATTTCCAGAGATTACTTTTAAGAGCACGACGATCGAAGTGATTAAGAAATCGGACACTCAATACCAGGGCAACATCTGGGGTGACCTAACGTTGCACGGCGTAACCCATAACATCTTTATAAAGTCGCAACTGACCTTTGAACAAAAAGCCGTGCGCGCTCGCGGCGAGTTTAGTTTGAAGATGACTGATTACTCGATCAAGCCTCCCTCCGTCGCCGGCGGCACAATCACCGTGAAGGATGCCCTAAAATTCAACTTCAACATCCTGTCCCATGGTTGACCTCTTCTCCGATTTCACCGCTCAACCTCTTCTGCCGGACCGCGCGCGTCCTCGCGGGCCGATTCCCGAACTCCAACTTAATTCGTCCTTTTTTGGAGTCTGCGAAATCGGCGAAATCTGTGGATGATTGTTCTAACCGCCGTAAGCCTTTGCAGGTTGATATGTACCAGCGACAGTTCTTGAGGCGATGCTCAGACGATTCCAGGAATTAATTGCCGTTATTGCGAGCGTCAAATCTGCCAATTCCTTTTCGCTGAACAATCCTTTTACTCGGTCATAAACAGCATCAGGTACGTGCCCTTCGTGTAGGTTAGTAACAGACTCGGCCCAGGCGAGAGCAGCTCGCTCACGATCCGTGTAGTAAGTAGATTCTTCCCACGCGTCCAACCCGTAGAGTCGCTGTTCTGATTCGCCCGCAGCTCTTGCGTCCTTCCAATGCATGTCGAGGCAGTAAGCGCATCCATTCATCTGAGAGACCCGCAACTTGACCAAATTTTGCAACGACGCTTCCAAACCACATTGCTCCAAATAGTGCTCAATACCCAACATCGCATGATACGCACCGCGCGCCGACTTCAAGTAATCAATTCTTGGTTCCATCTTTGTATTCCTTTCAATGTTGTCGGGGCGGCTCTCCGTGGCCACCCCACGTCGCTGTAAGATCTAACAATTTACAAGACGTACATAACAGCCGCAACGCGTCACAACATCGGGGGGTGGCCACGGAGTGCCACCCCTACAACCGGACACCAAAGTAGACAACGTTCGGGGCGTCGGAGCGGGCGACGGCGATATCTTGCAAACCATCGCCGTCCAAATCGCCGATCGCGAAACCATAAACCGTGCCCTTGTTATCGCCGAAAGTGACCGGGGTGAAGTGCTTTCCAGTGCCGTCGTTAACATACGCAACGGGAGCTGCTTCGACATGGCCCACTACAACATCAATGGCACCATCACTGTTTAGATCTCCCACAATCAATGCATAAGGTGTCGCTCCTCCCGAATTGATCGGGACACCGCTCGAAAAGGTCGTGCCTTTTTCACCAAAGAAGATGAATGTTCCGTGTCGTTCATCAATCGCGACGATATCCAGCAGTCCATCACGATTTAAGTCAGCCGCTTGTGTCATGCGAATGGTGGCGTCACCTGGACCAAAGGGAATTCGCTTATCAAGATTTCCTTTGCCGCCATTGAGATAGATGTAACTCTGTCCACCGTCTCGATGCGGCACAATCAGATCCACTAAGCCATCGCCGTTTATGTCTGCTGGAGTAATGGTGGTGGCGGACTCATGAGAGAAAAGGAAGCAGTCGGCATCAAACAGTCCCTTTCCTTTGTTGAAGCACACGTAATTTGGCCCCTTACCGTCGTCAGCCCGGTTCGCCACCAGGATGTCGGGCAGACCATCACCGTTCACATCAGCCACGGTCGCATTCCGCGTGGGCCAATCCGGACGTCCGAAGGTCGAGAGTAAACGAAAGCTTCCCTTACCATCATTTGCGTATACGCGTTTTGGATCAGGTTCATCATTGCCGACAACCACATCCAGATCACCATCACGATCGATGTCTGCGAGAGTCACAGAATAAGAGCGATCCGCAACCTCGCCGAGGTCATGAGCTTTAGTAAAGTTTCCATGCCCATCATTCAGTAGCACGCGGTCGATTAAGGGCCAATGTCTTCCTTTGGCTAAGACTAGATCTGGAAAGCCATCACCATGCAAATCCCCGATACTGACATTCGCCGATGTCTCAGACGTTTTCTCGAGTAGCAGCACACGCGTGAAACTCGGAAGCTTCCTTGCCTCGGCGTTCGATTTCCTCTGCGTTTGTTGCCCGACCACTCTCGAACCGCAGAGAACGACCGCAATCGAAAAGATCGAGATCAACCCAACGACGATCAGCTTGTTACTCATTTCAACGTTACCCTAGGACGACTGCATCTCTACATGGCGAGATTAGATCCACAGACTACCCAGATTTCGCGAATTCAATCAACACGTGAAAAGTTCATTTCACCGTTCAACCTCTTCTGCCGGACCGCGCGCGTCCTCGCGGGCCCATCCCTAAACCAAAACTCAAAGTCTGCAGATACTCCCGTCCTGGTTGATCTGCACTGCCGAGCAAAACTCGCGCAATGGATTCATGACGCGAAGAGTTTTATCATGGAGAAGATGGCCCGGAAACCCTGAGACGGAGGAGTTGCCGCAATGACTGTGCCCGTAAAATTAAAAGAGGTCGTTGACGCGCTTGACGAAGGTGGCGATGAACTGTCGATGTGAGGATCACCCAAGATCGTTGTAGGGGTGGCACTCCGTGGCCACCCCTCCTCGTCAGGTGAAC
>DATIBX010000301.1:0-2574 GCA_035457105.1 Pyrinomonadaceae bacterium | reverse complement strand
GTAAATTGCGATCTCATCGTCATAGATAGGGTACATGCCAACCAGGTATACGGTTCTGTCCGGCAGCACAAACTTCGACTGTTCCCGATCGAGAAATGATGGCGCAAACAGAAGATAGGCATTCATTTCTCCCTCTTCTGGAGAGATTGGGTCATCTATCTTAAAGATATCACCGTATCTGAACCGTTTTTCGCCAAAGAACAACGATGCAAAATAACCTGCGGCCATTCCCCAACGATCACTCTCGCTTTGCATGGTAACGATTAGTTCGGGTGCACCGAACTTCCAATCAGGATGGTTCGCTGCCGACAAGTTACACGTGACGGCTGTCAGAAAGCCTGGTTCAGGCAAGCCAGCGAAGAAGAAGACGTAAATGATCGGCTTGTCCGGGCACTGAATCTTTTTGATCGCCGTGACTTCGCCAAATCGGGCTTCAAGCGCATCGAGCCAAAGCTTTCCATAATGCTCAGCCGGTTGCTCATCGCTGCCGCTATACGTACGTTTGTATTCGTTCAGGACTTCGCAGATTTCCTCTGCCGATCGGTTGAAGTGATCCGGCAATGCGCCCTCCATGCCTGTAAGGCTTGCCGAAATCTTGCGGCCGGTTTGCTGTTTCTTATAAGTCTCCGAAAATTTGATACCGATCATTTTCGTGCGGGACAAACCAGATCGAGTGTAGCCGACATAAAACTCGTCAACGTCGTTCCATGATAGCTTCATGGGTTTGAACAACGACTTCATTTCAATTCCGGAACGATGGACCTTTAACTGAACCGTGCCCGGAATCACGTTGTATATGCACACCAGAAAGCCAACTCCGAAGAAGGCGACACCGAGAATGGTCCATGCATCTCGATTTCCAGTAAAGTAAATAAGAAACACAAATACTGCGGCGACCAACGCAAGAAAGGCTGCTTGCTTGCGGTTACCAGTGAAGATGATGGTTTCGTCACTCATGTTAAGTTTGGTATTTGCCCGGTCCAACAGCCGGTGCATTTAGAGATGCGAGGACGCGGAGGCTTGGGACAGCGTCGAGCCGGCGGAGTTTAGTCCGCGTCCGAAAGAGAAGTCAACGCTCATGGTCAAGGAGCAGTGCATCAGTTTGAATTTTTGAGCAAATTACGCCGAAGGCGTTGGCTAATTTCAGCCCAGGGTTCGAGCATTTGCGAGAACCCTGGGGGGAAATTCCAAATCACAATCAAACCCTGAAAGGGTTAGGCAGTTGGCGAACCCTTTCAGGGTTCTATGACTATTCTTGTGATCTAATCCCAAGGTTGTCGCTGCGCTCCAACCTTGGGCTAGCATTAGCGAACGCCTTCGGCGTTATTTCAAACTGATGCACTACCCAATCTCTAAAAGGATTGACAATTCAGGGCAACTCCAAGTCGGTGATAAGCAAATTGGTCCCGTTCCTCAACGTGGGAAGCTGGGATGTCTGGATAGCGTTCCCGTCCGGAAACCAACAGACGCATTGCCCATCGTCAATCGCAGTAAAATCTGACCCCACCAATGCCGTGACATTCGTGTGGAATGAATCAAACAACTTCGATAAATGCAACACGACCTACTAACTGGACAGGGCTTTACATCGAGACATAGAGACGCCATTAACGACTGAGCGCCCTCGCAACTGTTGGAGGAAATTCTAGCTCTGTCGAGGGCTCTCTACGTTTATTCTTCCGAATCTTCACGCCTACTCCAGTTAGTCCCGTGGCTAGTAGCAACATCGTGGTCGGTTCGGGAATTATGACGCCACCCACGGGTGTAATCTCTCCCGGCCCACTGATCGTGCCATGGAAGACCCCCGTGATGCCGGCGCTCTCACGAGTGGGTACTATTATGTAGGTCGTTCCTGCAACCAGATCGAAGCTAAACGGAGGGCCAATGGCGATGAGGGCGTTGCTCAAGGGCGCTGACGGGTCGAAGCTATTCTCATAAAGCACCAGGACCGGAACAAAAGCGTTGAAATCAGCCGTTAGCGTAAAAGTTGTATGTCCCATCGATTGAAACCATGAACATCTGTGCATTGAAAGGGACGACGATTCCGGAGAGAGTTGTAGGCGGGACGCCTGCGTTCGGCCGGTTAAATCCGCCAAATAGGCCACTTGAGTAAGTGAACGTATCTGCCGATGCGGTCGCAGCGGACAGTGCAATAAAAGCCGTGAGAACCGAAGCTCTTATTACGGTGATACTGAGTTTTTTCATTTCCTTCCTCCTTGAAAGGCCAGCCAAAGCACAAAGACGCAGCCCAACGGCTCGCGTTCGTGCCTTGCAGTGGTAGAGGTTCAATTATGCTGGCGAAGCGAGGTTTCTCTCGTCAGCGCGAGGTGCAGGTCTAACGGGCGGGCGTGACTCGCAGATCGAACACTTCGGTGCGAGCAGCATATACTCCTACAGTGAGCAACTGTCAATACGGCGTCAAAAACAATGTCGTTAGCAAATGATGAGTCCGGTGGAATTAGCAAATGAAATGTCCGGCACGCTAGTCAGCGGCATGACACGATGCGGTAACAACTGTTGGAGGAAACTGAACATTTCCGTCATTGGCGACAACAAGAAGTTGCGAAGATGTCC
>DATIBX010000300.1:0-2663 GCA_035457105.1 Pyrinomonadaceae bacterium | reverse complement strand
ATAGCTTATGCTCAAAGCAAAACCATGGAAAAAACAGATCAAGATCGTTGTTGTGGCTGGGACAATCTCAGTCCTACTGCTGATCGCGTCTGTTAGTTTCGCACAAGACAATGGTCCGAATGCCGGCGCATACACCTCCTCAATAGCCGCTACGGAGATCCCTGCGGGGATTCCCACTGAAGCGAGACCGATCTTTGTTGGTGAGTGGACAATGAACCTCGGGGACGACCATCGGTATCGCATCGCGAAAGATGGCAAAGTACTGGTTGAAGGACACTTTGACTCCTCAGCTAAGGAGATCAGGTTTACGGATGAATCCGGTGATTTAGCGTGTGCAACCGAGATGAAGACGGGATCGTACCATTGGGTTTTTGAAGACAAGAAGTTGACGTTTACATCAATCGGCGATGACTGCGATGGAAGGCGGCTTGTCCTGACAGTACATCCATGGACACGGCCAGCAACAGTTCGAGAGACAACGATTCGGGAGTCTCCTCCAACGCCGAAACCAACACCACCTGAAGACACGGGCCGCTACGTTGACTGGTTCAACAAGCGCGGCAAATCGTTCAGTGACCGTCCCCACGAAGAAGTCTCGCTGCGGATTGGTGATTGGGGCTTCTTCTACCACGGAGATCGTCCGGTGGGTAGCTGGACGCCATTGACTGATAGAGCGGGGCTGGATCGTAATGGACACGCAGTAACGGAAGCAGAGAACAGCGACTGGTACGCGTTTCTTGGGACCAGTGGGCTTGACGCCTCCGCCGCGCTCAGACGAGTCGCATGGCTGCTAAATGCCGACGGCGTTTTTCCTGATTCTGAACCCCAGGCTACAGGCCGAATGAAAATTGCGGCCCCGACGCTAACTTCTAAGAACGGCACCATCACATTTCAGGGCTCGTGTGAAGCTCACTCTGATCCGCCTTACAAGATGCACGTGACGATTGTCGCTGCGCCAAACGGCAACAGAGTGCAGATTGAGCCTGGTAAATAGTCAGGAGGCCCAGGCCGAAAAGCTTGGGCCTTTTAGATTGCCTGATTTTACGCTTTAAGAATCAGCGGCCTGCGCTTCGGATCATCCTTGGGCGGCCTGTGTGGCCTGGGATTCTGATTCTCAGGAGGCCCAATCTCCACCTCAATGCTTGGAGGCAGAGGAGAGTCATAAATTTCTGTACCGACTGGTCTTGCTGGCAACGCGGCCTTCGCGCGCTTCTTACTTTCTCGTTGTCGCAGGATTCTTTTCTCAGTCTGCTTGCTACTAGACGGCTTCACTGGTTTGGTGTTTTGAAAGAGGAGCGCCAGTACTAGGATGAGGAGTACTTTCATGGTAGGCGCCATGCTAAACCTATCACGAGGTCAAAGACAAGGAAACGGAGACCTAAGTCGCAAAGACTTGGGCCTTTTGTTTTAATGCGGTTATGACTTGCGCACAGTGTAAGAAACCAATTGAAGCCGGCTATTTTGGCGCGTTCTCGCGCGAGACCTTGTGTCAATCCTGCTATCAAAATCAGGCCAACGCAGCGATTCAAGATGCTGTGGGGCAGCCGATGTCTCCGATGGGAGACAAAGAAAGTGTTGCAACGCGTGTGGAAAATTTGAAATCGATGGTCCTAAAGCAAACCAAGCAGGAAACGTTAACCGTCCAAGGCATAAATCGGGTTGGAGGTGAATGAAAATGTATCGGGTGTTTACAAACTCGGCGATTTGGAGCACGAGGATCATGGAGATCAGAAGGCCCTTGAGCAGTCGCTAATAACAATCATCTTGACTTGTTGCGACGAATAAAAAAGCACAAGCAGTTACGCTTTGGTAAACCACATCATGAACTACTTAGGGAGAGGCGATTCATCTCGTCGGCGAAGAACTGGAGGAGAACCTGGGTTGTGTTCAGGGGCTTCAACCTGGTTGATGGCATTGCAGCCAGGCACCTCTGCGGCGCTTGAGCCAGTGGAAACATTCAACGTGGAGGTGAAATGAGTATGGCAGATGAGAGCGCAAGTGAAACAATTTATGACGGCATTCGCGCACAGTGGCGGAAGCAACAGGCGGCTGGACTGATATAAGGTTTGCGAGCCTTGCGGCATTATTGTGTTATGCCGGCGGGCTCCGACATGAAATGAAAAACAGTTCCCTCCGGATCTTCGAAGCCTAGATTCGGACCGAACTGCCGCAAGGGAACTCCGGCCGCACGAAGCGCGGCAACAGCGGCCTCGGGCTCAGGAACTCGCAGCGCTACGTGGTGCGGCTGGCGCAGCGGTTCATCGCCGTCTGCTTGAAAGAGCGCCAACTGCGCGCCGTCATTGCCGACGCTGACAAACGCCATGGTTCGCGCTTCGTGCTCGATGTGAAGACCCAAGACGTCGCGAAACCAGGCCACCGCACGCGGGAGATCGCGATAACGAATGCCGACATGGTCAATACCACGGGCATGAAATAGGGCCATATTTCCCTCCTTTGAGCAGTGGGTATAATACCTTGCTCACGCAACTTACCCAAAGAAAGCCCGCTACCTTCGAGTACGCTGCAAGCGTTTGTTTAGTTACTGATGGCTGTGCAGTTATTTACGCGGTTTCGTCCAACTGAATTCCTCCGCAGTGCTCGCCGAATCGCTTCCACCCTCTTACGAAAACTTGCGTATACCAACCTTGACTCTCGGCGAGACT
>DATIBX010000299.1:0-6198 GCA_035457105.1 Pyrinomonadaceae bacterium | reverse complement strand
CGGCTCCTGCGGCCCAGGACTTTGGAGTATTTGGGCACTGTTTGAGTGCTCTGTTATGTCTCGTTGCGGGATTGTTTTTGTTGCTGCTGGTCCGTTTTCAATGGATCTGGTTTTTGTGGCCGCTCGCGATCCTGGCAGTGTTCGTAATCGGATTTGGCGTACTTTTGGCGCGTAGTGCGATGTTGGCGGTAAACGCGTCTCTGCCTGTGACAAATCGTTTGCGACGGCATACGAGTTTACAGGAAGTCGCCTTTTGGCTGGTTGTGGTGTCCGGCGCTTATGGCCTATATCTGCTGCTGGTTGGGGATTTTTGAAGCACTTGGTCCTTTGGACTTCGGCCTTTGGACTTTGTGTAAGTTCGTGTGAATTCGTGGATCGTTTTTCTCGAAGCGCCACAGGCGATCCACGAAATCAAACTAACTAACACGAATAAGAAACTGATCTTAACCCAAGTTTTGACACCCTTTTGCGAGACTGCGAATGATTACGGGGCTCGATCTCATATTCCTTGAAGTTAATAGTTTGGAAGAGTCGCTAGTGTTCTATCAAGAAGTGTTGGGATTTGAGATTGATTCAATTAATGAGACTGCTGAGCCGCCCACGGCGACGATTAGGGCCGGACGACTAAGAGTTACCCTGGCGCAGAATCTGGAAACGATGTTGCGTCGCGGTCGTGGTGTCCACTTCTTTGTTGGTGTCGATGATGTTGACCTCACTTATAGTCAGATTCAACTTCAGAATGTAACTGTGCAACCGCCCGTGGACGAAGGATGGGGAGGACGATTTATTACGTTGGAAGATCCGGATAAGTATCGGTGGTTTCTGGTTGGCTGGTCCAACGCCGCTCCTGCCCCGGATGCTGCTGATGGAAAGGGATGATGATGGGAAGACAACACACAGAAAATCTGTTCCGAAGGTTTAAGGGCGAGCTGATAACCTTGAAGACGCTTTCGGGAGGTCTCTATACCGGGCGTGTGACCGAAATCAGCAATGACCACATTTGTTTGAACGAGACCCTCAGCGAAGAAGGTATTCAGGTTTATGTGTTTTACGATGCAATTGAGTCGCTGACTGTGGGCGGTGACAAGTCGAAATAGATTCCAAGGGGAACAAGGGTATGCGTTACGTAGAAAACCCTCCAAATCCATGGCTGACTCAGTCAGTTGAATGGATTGGAGAGCCTCCTCAAATCAAGCTGGAAGTATTTGAAGAGATAGATACTCGGAAGATTATTACTCACAATGATAGTCCCGACGTGGGGTTCGACTACACAGTTAACTGTTATCGCGGTTGTATACACGGGTGTACCTACTGCTTCAGCAGGCCAACTCACGAATACCTGGGTTATGGAGCGGGTACTGATTTCGATAGAAAGATCGTGGTTAAAGTAAATGCCCCACGGCTTTTACGACAGGAGTTAATGAAGCCTTCATGGAAAGGCGATGAAATAGTTTTTTCTTTCACTTCCGATCCGTATGTCCCGCTCGAGTCACATTACAAGTTGACGCGACAGTGCCTTGAGATCTGCGCTGAGTTTCAGCAACCAATCGGAATAATCACAAAGTCAGCGCTAATTCGCCGGGACATCGACGTGCTGCAGGAGTTATCGCGCAATGCGAGCCTGGCCGTCTTTTTTACGATTCCATTTACCGATGTAGAGACAGCCAGGGCCGTCGAACCCTACGCGCCGCTACCCGAAGCGAGATTTCACGCGATGCAAGAGCTTGCGGAAGCCGGGATCACTGTGGGCATTGGGATCGCTCCCGTCATACCGGGTCTTTCAAGTGACATTCCAGAGTTGCTTAAAAGGGCCAAAGAATCTGGTGCCGAAATGGCGTTCATTAATATGTTGCGATTGCCGGGCAGTGTCGCGCCGTACTTTGAGGAACGGCTGCGAGCTGAACTGCCGACCAAGGCCGACCGAGTGATGAGTCGAATCCGGGAAGCTCGCGACGGAAAGGTAAATTCGAGCGTGTTTGGAGAGCGAATGCGAGGTAAAGGCGAGTATTGGAAAGCAACTGAGCGACTCTTCAAAATTCATTCAGCGCGTCTGGGATTCAACAAGAAGAGGAGTCATCAAACTTCAGCCACCAGCACCTTCCGCAGACCCACCGCCCAGGCCAGTCTATTTTGAGATCCCAAACTTTGCGTTCTCGGCGTTCTCTGCGTTTTTGGAATGCTCTCTATTAGACAGGCTCAGCTGGAACGCAGAGGACGCGGAGGGCACTGAGAAAGCCGCGATCAATCCCCGATGATCTTGCCGGAACGCGTAGGAATAGTTGAAAATAGACGACCAGACCGGACAATAGGGACAAGCCGGAAAGGCTATAGCTGAAATCACCTTCATACACCCATAACGGGTGGGCTGAATCTGACAGGAGAGTGAATGCGATGCTGATCAGGGATGTGATTCGCGACCGCGAGCCTTACTCCACACGCGCTTCAGCAACTGTCCAGGAAGCTGCGGCGTTTATGGCCGCCAGGAATATCGGCGCCGTCTGCGTACTCGATGAAGAAGGCAAACTCATTGGTGTCTTCTCTGAACGTGATGTCCTGAATCGGGTGGTCGTCCCCGAACGCGACCCCCATAACATCTGTGTTGGAGAAGTTACCAGCGAGTTGCGCGCGGTGATTCAATGCGACGAAACTCCGCACCAGGCGCTCGAAAGAATGGAAAGAATTGGGACTCGACATCTCCCGGTAGTAGATGGTGAGCGCTGGGTCGGTATGCTTTCAATTCGCGATCTATTGCGCGCCGAGGTTGGTGAGCAAACCGACGAGCTGAAACTACTTTACGAATACATTCAACATTAGCCCCCACCTAAACCCCGCCCCCATTTTGTTGCCGCCTGATGGGTTGTGCTGCGCCAGTTAAGGTTGTGACCTTATTGCTCTACGCCATCGTCTGCGGTTTTGTGACCAAATGCGCATTAAAACCGATGCGTTTTGCTTCGCGTTATAGTGGCGGCGAAGCTCGGCTCCAATACAAACATGAAAAATATTGCTGCATCCTTATTTGTTTTGTTACTAGTTATCACGCTCGCGTGCGATAGAACTCCAACTGGAGATACAGCCAACGATTCATCCAGCGCCATTTTCAACATCGAAACCGTTATCACAGGACTGGAAGTGCCATGGTCCATCGTTTGGGCCCCTGACGGCCGGATGTTCTTCACTGAACGTGTCGGTCGTGTGCGGGTTTTTGAGAATGGGAAACTTAAGCCGGAACCCGTTTTCACAGTCCCTGATGTCGATCCAACTGGTGAAAGTGGCTTGATGAGTATTGCATTGCATCCTCAATTCAATACGAATCACTACGTTTACCTTTCCTACGCATACTCTCAGACCGGTGTCCTGGTTCGAGTGGTTCGTTACAAAGAATCGGCCGCCGGTCTTACCGAGCCTAAGGTGATTATCGAAAATATACCCGCTGCTCAATTTCATGCGGGTTGCCGGGTTCGTTTTGGTCCAGATGGGAAGCTCTACATAACGACCGGAGACGCCACTAAACGAGATTTGGCCCAACAGCTGAACTCACTTGCCGGGAAGACTCTGCGTCTAAACGATGATGGTACAGTTCCGGAAGATAACCCTTTTGTTGGCCGGCAGGATGCAAGACCTGAAATATGGTCCTACGGACACCGAAATTCACAGGGACTGGACTGGCAGCCAGACAGTAACCTAATGTTCCAAACTGAACATGGTCCCAGTGGCTTTGATGGTCCAGGTGGCGGGGATGAGGTCAATATTGTTGAGAAGGCGAAAAACTACGGTTGGCCCATCATTCACCACAAGGAGACTAAAGCCGGCTTAGAGTCGCCTTTGCTCGAGTACACGCCAGCGTGTGCTCCGGCCAGTGGGATGTTTTACCGCGGTTCAGTATTTCCGCAGTTCAAAGGGAATTTCTTTTTTGGCTGTTTGAATGGTGCTGCCTTGATGCGTATTGAGTTGAACGGTCGCGCGGTGGTGAAGCAAGAGAGTATCGTTCGAAACTACGGTCGCATCCGCGAAGTAGCGGAAGGTCCAGACGGCTTCCTCTATTTTTCTACTTCAAATCGCGATGGGCGCGGCAAGCCCTCGAGTGATGATGACCGCATCATGCGGATTGTGCCGGCAAAATAATCGATTACACTTTTTGAGCCATGATGGCTGTTTTGCTCCAGCCTATAGCTTGAGGCGCCGGAAATTTGTAGCGATGAATTATGCGGAAGTGTCGCTCGGTCTTGCTGATGACTTCCCGTGGTGGATGACTCTTAAACCGGAATAGGATTTCGAGCACTACGCCCGCCACGCCCGGATGGACCGGCAGATGCAGCAAATGGCCGCCTGGGGCAATCACACGCGCCAACTCTGTCAGGCCGTCTTCGAGTGGAACGTATTCGAGTGCGCCCGCTGTAACCACCAGGTCCAGCGACTCGTCGGCGAACGGTAAACAGAGCAAATTGCCTTGCGTGAACGTGACGTCCCGTTTACGACCGTCGCTGTAATAGAGTGCTTTGCGCGCAGCCGCTACTGAAGTAGAGGATAAGTCCAAAGCCGTAATCGAGACCGGAAAGCGGATTGAACGCAAGAGTGCCAGGGTGAGCAGTCCGGTACCGCAGCCAGCATCCAAAATTCGGGCTCCCCGAGAGACCGGTAAAGGATGGGTGGCAAAATACTGGTCCAACGAACGGCCGTAACCATTTAACTTGAAGGTCAGATCGTAGAACCGGGCGATCCGGTCGTAATACGAACCTGCTCGAGCTTCATTCTTGTTTGCAGTAAGCGCGTACTCCATTAGCTCCTCTAAGCCTCACTCAGCCGAATTCGGAAAACGAAATGTCAGGGTTTGTAGCTTAAGAATTGGGCCGTAATTGTAGCTTTTCTGGGCCGAATTACTCAACCAAAAAGACCATCAGACCTGGCTGCTTTGGTGGTTTCTTTGGTCCCCCGGTAATGAATTTAACAAAAGCAATTAGCGCTCCGCGCTGAGATCATCCGCATATGTTCTCTTTTTGAGCGCAAGAAAAATGGTTTTGGCCCGTTCTGAAGGTGTTTGAATCGTCCGGAAAGGTGACCAACATGATTATTCGTCTGACTTTTGCTGCACTAACTTTTGTAGTCGTTGCGGGTGCAACCATTGTGATTTTCGGCGCACGAGGCGTTGCTTCTACGGTTCCTTTCGAGGTTCAGTCAGAAAAGACGGTGACGAGACGCCCCCCATTGCCGCAGGGATTTAGTCTCGAAGTGCTCGTAAATGGTCAGCCCTTGAGCGAATACTTTGCGAAAGGGCGGACCTACGTTGAAGCCCAGCCAAACGCCGAATACGAACTAAGAATCAGAAATCCGCTTCCGCAACGGGTGGCCGTCGCACTCTCGGTCGATGGACTCAACACGATTGATGCGCGTCATACTAGTGCGTGGAATGCGAGCAAGTGGGTCATTGAACCGTACCAGACAATTACGATCAGTGGATGGCAGATGAGTTCGGTTCGAGCCCGACGTTTTTACTTCACTACTGAACGCGATTCATACGGTGCTAAGCTCGGCCAAACTGCGAACCTTGGAGTTATCTCTGCGGCCTTCTTTCTCGAACGCCGCCCGGCAATCACAGTCGTGCCGCCCAGGCCAATTTATCGAGACGACCAAAATACGGAATCCAGAGGTAGTGAACCGACGCCATCAGCTAAGTCGGACAATCTTCGTGACAAGGCCGGCGTGGTCGCACCAGCACCTAACGATGAATATGCCGCCACCGGCATCGGGCGTTCGGTAGATAATGATGTGCGTTGGATCAATATGGAGTTGGACTCTCGTCCCGCTGCGGAGTTAAACCTGCGCTATGAATACTATTCGGCTTTGTTGCGCCTGGGAGTTGTACCGAGACCAGTTGCGGAGCCCGATCCCTTACGACGACGCGAAGATTCCCGTGGTTTTAGTCCTGAGCCTTAGTCGAAGTGCGCGGGGTTAGTTCGGCCGTGTACAGCTGACGATAGACCCGATAGTTGGACATGACTTTCTGGACGTATTCTTTGGTCTCGTCAAAGCCGATCTCAGAAGTAAAAACTCCGGGATCATTCTGATTAGCCCGTTTCAGCCAACGTGCTACGTTGTCCTCGCCTCCGTTATACGAGGCGGCAATGGGCTCGAGGAGTTTGGGAAACATGTCAGACAGAGTTTGCAGATATTGTGCGCCGAGGACGATTGACGTCTCTGGCT
>DATIBX010000298.1:0-3053 GCA_035457105.1 Pyrinomonadaceae bacterium | reverse complement strand
CGGCGGCATTCTGGTAATGCTGAACAATCGACTCTTCAAGTTCTGGCACGACCTCCCTGAAGCGCTACGCACGGGTCAACCCCAAAACGAAATCAAGCACGGTCAGAAGGGAATGTTTGAGGAGCTTTATTCTGAGTTGCCACGACTCGAACAGTTTATGGGAGCAATGACCGGACTCTCGCGGATTAACTTTGAAGCCTTCGCAAAGAAGTTCGACTTTTCAAACTTCAAAACGCTTTGTGATGTTGGAGGTGCGACGGGTTTGTTATCAATCGAGGTCGCCAAACAACACCCACATCTTCGGTGCATCTCCTTCGACCTTCCCCCGGTGGAACCGATCGCGAAAAAACACATAGCCGCTGCCGGTTTAAGCGACCGAATTGACACCGCGGCTGGCGATTTCTTTAAAGACCCACTGCCTAAAGCTGACATCATCACGATGGGCATGATCCTTCACGACTGGAATCTCGAAAAGAAGATGCACCTGATCCGACAGGCTTATGACGCCCTACCTGCGGGAGGTGCGCTGGTAGCGGTTGAGGCGCTCATTGACGATGGTCGTCGGGAAAATGTCTTTGGACTGCTCATGTCGTTGAACATGCTCATCGAATTTGGTGATGCGTTTGATTACTCTGGGGCAGACTTCCGTGGCTGGTGCTCCGAGGTGGGCTTTAAACGTTTCGACGTGATTCACCTAGCCGGCCCATCTAGTGCGGCCGTTGCGTATAAATAGTTACTTCAGTCGCAGCCCTCAAAACAAAGTTGCCTAATGCCGAGTGTTAGTGTCGTCATCACCACTTATAACCGCGCACAATTGCTGTCCAGGGCAATTGAGAGTGCACGACAGGCGGGATCCGATCTCGAAGTGATCGTGGTTGACGATTGTTCGACTGATGAAACGTCAGACGTTTGTGCAGCGTTCAATGGCGTTCGTTACATTCGATTAACCAGCAATCAGGGTTTGGCGAATGCGCGAAACGTCGGAATAGCGGAAAGTTCATCGGAGTTCATCGCTTTTCTCGATGATGATGATTTACGTTTGCCTGGTTCTCTTGATGGACAGTTGCGAGAACTGATATCTGATGAGCGCTTCGCATTCTGTTATGGACCGACTTTGATTGCGGACTCTCGTCGCCAGCTGCCCACGGGGGAGGTTTATCCGCTGGAGTGTCCGCAAGGAGATATTTATTGGGAGTTACTTGAGAACAACTTTGTACCGATGCCTTCAGTGCTCGTGCGCAAATCGAGTTTGTTGGAACTTGGGGGTTTCAACAAAGAATTTGATTTAATCGAGGACTGGGACATGTGGTTGCGACTCAGTGAGCGTTGGTTAGTTGCAGCGGTCGATGAACCCGTTGCGATTTACAGGAAAGCGATAGCTGAATCGGAGCAAATGTGTTCAAATCCCGGAGTATTGTGTAAGCAGTGTGTACGCGTCCAGCAAGTGGCTTTGAATAGCGCTCGAGCTCGCGCTGGCTCGAGAAGACAACGACGGTATGTGAAGCGAAAGTTTCGCGAGACGGCATATGAGATATTGATGGCTGGAGCCACCAACTCGCTTCACGAAGGCAACCGGCAATTAGCACGTGCAAATCTCGTAAGTGCTTTTCGCTTTCGCCCGTTCAGGACCCTGGTTAGCGGCTGGCTTCCGTGGCTCATATTTGCAGAGCGATAGTGAAAATTAACTTACGTAGAAATGACGCTATGAAGATTGCTCTTTGCAAGAGTCACTTCTTTGGTCCAGTTAGCGGGGCTGATGAGATCCTCGTCACTTACGCAATCAGCCTGCATCACGCAGGGCACGACGTTGAAGTCGTGTTGTTATACAAGCCTACCGACAACGATCGGTTCTATCGTCGCTTACGAAACGCCGGCGTGCCGGGTGTTTACATCATCAAACGCTCAGTCGCTTTCATGATGTTGCGTGCGATCCGAAATCTGCTTTCAAGTTTCCTTTTGTTGTTTGTCTTAATTCCACGTTCAGAGGCTAGTCTGCGGAAAATCTGGCAGGTGTTGATTGATTTGATTTCTCGAATTCATTACGGCAGCTGCCGCGCCTATTTCGCCTCTTCTAAATACGATCTGCTTCACGTCTTTACGCCTGACACGGGGGCTGCGTTGATGATTCGCGCTGGCAAAGAAGCGGGAATTCCGGTTTTGTACCACGAGATGGGAACACCTCATCATCTGCCTGCCCTCGAGCCGTACTATCGTCGCCTTGAGAGGGTTTTGCCCTTGTGTTCACGCGTTGCGGCTCTGTCTCCGATTCTTGCAAGACAGTGGGCCGAACGTTTTCCTTTTTTGTCCTCAGTGTTGGTACTGCCGCTGATCACTGAGGACTCTAAAATGCTAAACGTTTCAGCAAAACTGACCGGTGATACCAAACGAGAGACGATCTTCGGATATGCGGCTCGTATCGAGACAGGCAAAGGACCATTCGTTTTAGCCGAGGCGCTGGCGGAGCTTCTAAGGAATCGTCAGGACGTTGTTGTACGTCTCGCTGGAACTGGTCCAGCTTTGCAAGAAGTGAAAGCCCGCGCCCGAGAACTAGAGCTCAATGGTTCATGGGAACTTGTTGGGTCTTACGAGGGTGTTGTTGGTTGCAGCGCATTTATGCGGACCATCGACGTGTTTGTGCTGCCCTCCTTCGCGGAAGGAACTTCCAAGAGCGTCATCGAAGCGATGGCCCATGGCCTGCCGATTATTACAACACACGTTGGTGGTAGCCCTGATTTGATTACACCGGACGTAGGGATTCTAGTTGCTCCAGGTGATAGCGGGGCTCTGGCCAACGCAATGGAACGGCTGGTCGCTGACCCAGTTCTTCGCAAATCGATGGGCCGGGCAGCGCGAGAGCGATATCTAAAACTATTCGCGCCGCACGCAGTACTTTCAATGCTTCTCAGCACCTATTCACATGTATCAAATAAGGGGCACGTTGCGACGTCTAAAGTGTTTGAGACAAAACATCCGTGGGCTGCTCAGAACAACGGCCAGGCGAGATCGGTGGCATGCGGCCAGACAAACTGAGAATTGCTTTTGCCACTCCGGAG
>DATIBX010000297.1:0-4979 GCA_035457105.1 Pyrinomonadaceae bacterium | reverse complement strand
CATATCACGCTCATCGAGGGCGAAGGCAAACTTGTGCCTGGCAAGGGACCAATTCGCACAGGTGTCACGGCTATTCTCCCGCGCGCGCGCGGTAACTGGGATCCCGTCTTCGCCGCCACGTTCAATCAGAACGGCAATGGCGACATGACGGGTACCAACTGGATCAAGGAATCAGGATTTCTGGAAGGACCGATTCTGCTGACCGGCACGCACAGCGTTGGGACAGTGCGCGATGCCGCAATTCAATGGCAGTTGAAGAACGGACGCGAGTTTATCTTCACTTATCCGCTTGTCGCCGAAACGTTTGATTTTCTAAACGATGCGAATGGCGAACATGTGAAAGCATCCCACGCGTTTCAAGCGCTCGATAGTGCGAAACCAGGTCCAGTCGAAGAAGGCGCAGTGGGCGGTGGCACCGGGATGGGTTGCAACGGTTTCAAAGGTGGTATCGGCACCTCGTCGCGCGTGCTTACCACTGAACAAGGCGGCTACACAATCGGAGTACTCGTGCAATGTAATTATGGTGGAGATCTGCGCATCCTCGGTGTTCCGATTCGATCTGAAATCACAGATCTGAGCACTTGTACCGTACTTCCGTCCCCGCTGAGCAGACCATGGACGGCGGGCATTCCTCCCTGTTCAGCCACCGGTGGTGCAGCGCGGAACGACGGTAGCGCTTCTGAACACGAAGGTCGTGGCTCGATCATTGTGGTCGTTGCGACCAACGCGCCGCTACTGCCGCATCAGTTGGAGAGAATCGCGCGCCGTGTCAGTCTAGGGCTAGGGCGGCTCGGAAGTTTCGCGGGCAACTCATCGGGTGACTTGTTTCTGGCATTTTCAACTGCGAACGCCGGTGCCGCCAAGTCTGAAGGCACGCCATCGCTGGTGATGCTTCCCAATGACCGTATTGATCCTCTTTTTCGCGCCACAATTGAGGCAACTGAAGAAGCTGTTGTTAATGCGATGTTGGCGGCGCAAACGATGACAGGCGTTGATGGTATCCGCGTCTTTGGTTTGCCTGGTGATCGCATCGTTCAGGTTTTGCGAAAATACAACAGAATGAAGTAATGATCTTTTGATTGACAATCGATGGTATCAGAATAGAATGCCATCCTTAGTGGTCTATATCTTAGCAACAGTTCTTGCAAGCACAGGGAGAATAAAATGAGATTCTTTTTGGTTTGCTCCGCGTTGGCCGTCGCTTCGTTAACGGTCGTGTCTGGTGTGCGTGCGCAGTCCCTCGAGGACAATGAGCACTACCAGACTTTCCAGAGTTGGGCAATCGACACCCAACAACCAGATCCCGTGCCCAACATGTTCAAGTTCTGTATCCAGGCGTATGACAAGATGATCGCGAGCGGCGTCTCCCCATCGACGCGTGTGCCGGAGGGCGAGGTTCGCGGGATCATGTGGAAGGGCACAGTACAGGAGATCAAAGAGAACTGGTGCGACGCCGGGCTCAAGAAGGTCACTGACGATGTTACTGCTCGACATGCGCCGTACAAGGCCAACCTCAAGGCCGACAAACTGCGACTCGTCATCGACGAGACGCATGGGGGTGTCACGTCGTATGCGCTACCCGGCGGTAAGTACACCGACGATGCAAAGAAGCTCGCTGCTGCTCCAGTTTGGTTCCTCGATGTTGGCCCTCCAAGCAACGAGTTGCAATATTGCCCGGGCGGTGGCAAGCGTCATTCCGTTCGCCGCTATTCATTCAACGCTCAGCATAAGCTTCTCGGCACGACGCAAAAGGAGTATTGCGGCGATCCGCCGGCATCAGCGTACCGTTAGCAAATCTCAACGGCGATCAGCAACGGTCGCCGTTTTTGGTTTTGGCACTCCTGCTCAGCGCGGCAGAGCCACAACGAAGCATCTAGATTGGACTGATAGTTGATTTTCTCTGTGCCCCCTCAGTGTGCTTTGTGACTCCGTGGTGGACTCTATTGGTAAGCCCAACCACCACGGAGACACTGAGAACACAAAGGTTGCACCGAGAAATCCACTCGAAAATACTTATTCGCTACTAATCTTGAGGTATTCAGAGGGAGCGTTGACGCAGTCTACCCAAGGATCCTTCGTCCGAGGCCTGGCCTTCACGCGCCATGCCGAGCGTGCTGAAGAAGGCAATGCCGGATTGGAGGTCGTCGACGACGACGCTAACATGGTCCATCTTTTTGATCGTCATGTTCCTAGTTTAGCAGGGCAAATGTGCGAGCGTCCAAGTTGACTGTTCTCAACTGGCTCTTCGCTTCCTAATTTGTAAAATTGATACTTAAGCAGCGCATTGCAGACTCAAATCTTACTCAACAGCGACCCATAATGGTCAATTGTGATTTGATATTTCAGAATTGCCAATTGTTCCACTCGTGACCTTACTGACCACGATACGTCAATCGGAAGAATTAGGGATCAAACCATCCGAGACACCAATTAACAATTCTTAAATATCAAATCACAATTGATACTTAAGGGCGCATCTGAAAGTGCTTCGTAGGCTAGACTCTTGTCGTACAATCTTTCGTGATTGTCGCATGTGACACGACCAGGACCACCGGCGTTCTGACGTCTGTTTAAGAGTCCAATTCAACGATACGATTACTTACAAGAAGATGTACCTCGTCATAGCCTTATTGGGTCTGATCCTCATCCTAATAATCCTGTGGGATGCGTTTGAAACGATCATACTACCGCGTCGCGTCACTCGACGCTTGCGCTTAACTAGCCTCTTCTACAGAGGAATTTGGTGGCCATGGTCCGGCTTGACGCAACGACTGACATCGGGAAAGCAACGCGAAAAATATCTCGGGCTTTTCGGACCCTTGTCACTAATCTTCTTACTCAGTTTCTGGGCTGCCGGAGTTATCTTCGGTTACGCAATCATATCGTGGGCACTGGATGAGAAAGTGAAGACATCCGAGATCGTCACTTTCTGGACATATGTTTACATCAGTGGAACAAATTTCTTTACGCTGGGCTACGGCGACATCACTCCTCTAGAACCACTCGGACGGGCGCTCGCGGTTGTGGAGGCAGGCACTGGATTCGCGATGCTCGCCATAGTGATTGGCTATCTCCCCGTCTTGTATCAAGCCTTCTCGCGTCGGGAAGTGAACATTTCACTCCTGGACCAGAGGGCCGGTTCACCTTCAAGTCCGGCAGAACTGCTCCGCCGTCATAACGCAAGCGGCAGTGGCGAAGATCTCAACGAGTTCCTCAGTGGTTGGGAACGATGGGCGGCTGAATTAATGGAGAGTCATCTCTCCTATCCAGCACTTTGTTACTTCCGTTCACAGCATGACAACCAGTCGTGGTTGGCGGCGATGACGACGATTCTTGATACCTGCGCGCTGGTAATAGTCGGCATGGGTGGGTTGCAGGCATGGCAAGCGCGCCTTACATTTGCGATGGCACGTCATGCGATTGTCGATATCGCTCAAGTTTTCAGGACGGCGCCTACAACGCGCCACTCGTCTAAAAGTCGACTCTCACACGCCGACTTTCAACGCATGCTCTCCATCATCCGACTGGATCAGGATTGGACAGAAGAACCAACGGATGCGGAACATAAATTGGCCGAGATGCGAGAAATGTACGAACCATACGTGGCTGCACTTTCAGAATATCTAGTGATGACTTTGCCGCCATGGATTTTGGCTGAAGACGCCATCGACAATTGGAAGACGAGTGCCTGGGGTAGAATTCAGTGAATCGGTCGGATCGCTGCAGGTATCTATAGTCGGTCCATCTGCGGCGCTGTTGAGATCCAGATTTGCCAGCAAGTTCGATAACGATTGCTCGATTACCAACCAACAAACGTTGACATCGTGATGGTAGTCACTGCCCACTGGGATGAGCCTTCAACCATTCAGCGCGCAACATGAAGGTACCCTCTGTAACAATCCGATCACCAACGCTCAAACCTTCCAACACCGGATAATAGCCGTTATTGTCCGGGCCAACGCGCACGGGGCGCATCGCAAAGACATTAGGATCGCTTGTGGCCACAAAGACTACCTGGTGATTACCGATGTTCTGCACCGCAGCGACAGATAATACTGGGACCATTGATTCTGCGGCGGCTAATCCGGCGAGGGCCACATTCACATACATGCCAATCTTCAATTTCTGACCAGGATTGGCTAGTTCAATCCGTGCTTGTGCGGTTCGTGTTTGGGGATCGACTCTGGGATCAACGTAAGATACCTGGCCACGAAAGACTCGTCCCGGATAAGAATCTGTGGTGATACTTGCACCACTGCCCACATGAACCTTGCCGAGATCCTTTTCATAAACCTGACCCACTACCCACACGCTGGATAGATCAGTTACGCGGAGTATTTCTTTGTTGGCCTCGATGACCTCGCCGGAATTGACCGTGCGACTCGTCACAGTGCCGGAAGCAGGTGACGGTAAGCTCACCTCTGAATTAATCTGTGATGTAGAACGAAGTGCATTGACTCGTTCAGGACTCAACCCCAGAAGCAAAAGCCGCTGGCGTAGATTGGCTACGTCCGACTCCGCTGTTTTCAACTTGGTGGTAGCCATCTCCAGTTCTTCACGGCTGGCCGCACCAATCTGTACCAATTTCTCACTGCGAGCATGATGCTTGTGGTGCTCGTCTAATTCAGCGACTGCCGCGAGATATTTCGTTTGTGCTTCCGCAAGATCGTTGCTGAACACTACCGCGACTGTTTGCCCCTTACGAACTCTTTGACCGAGCTCCGGCCCAACGCTACGGACAATCCCACCGACAAGGGACATTACGGGAGTTTCACGATACGAGTTTGGCTGCACTATACCCGTTGTTTGTTGGCCCGATGCATCGGTAGAAATTCGTTGGCCAACCGTTTCGATCTTTATACCTGCCCGCTGAGCTTGTTCAGGATTGATTGTAAGCGTCGATTCTTCGGCGGTGTTACTAGCCTGACTAGCGGACTGATCCAATCCGATTGTGCGCGGTGCCGGTACAGGCCGTCCGC
>DATIBX010000296.1:0-2237 GCA_035457105.1 Pyrinomonadaceae bacterium | reverse complement strand
CTTGCAGCCATCGGCGAAGGCCTTCTCGAGAGCGGCCTGCTGAATTCCATAACCTTCTGTGAAGCGATGCGGGATATGAAACCCGACATTTGCGCCGAGGAGTTTCAGTGCGCGAAGGAGGATGGCGGTTCCTGTGGTTCCGTCAACGTCGTAATCGCCATAGATCAGCACACGCTCGCCGTTCGCGATCGCGTGTTGCAGACGCGCTACAGCCTCTTTCATGCCGAGCATGGAATACGGCTCATGCAGTTGATCGTAACTTGGAGAAAGGAAGACCCGCGCAACGCGCTCGTCGGCGTATCCACGGGTTATGAGAAGAGCAGCCAGGATTGGTGAGACACCCAGAACGCGTGCCAGTGAGGCGGCCCTTTCGGCATCATGCTCTCGCACGATCCAGCGTTTGGCTTTCATTTAATTTTCACTTTTGTCTTTGTCGTTCTACTCCGCAAACCATCCATTAGCATCGAGCAGCTTAACACCAATGCGCCTGTTGCCGTCGATGTCGTCAATCCACGAACCGTTTACTTCGGCCTGTAGCTTACCACCAAATGGTGGAACTAGTTGCACGGTCGAACCGACAGCGACATCGACGTCCACGAGGAGCGTCGCTCCACCGCGGCTGATTTTAGTCGCCTTGGCCTTTGCCTGAAAAGACTTCCCCGCCGCGTCAGTACCTTCGACGTCGAGGGCAAACTCAACCGGGACTCGCGGGCTTCTGGGCCGCTGTGAGGAAGCAGCATCACCGCGCGGATCTTTCTCACTCATTCCATATCACCGCCCTTTTTCTGTTGGCTTTGTCGGGACGAGCTGCTGCTCGGCCCGGAGAGGAGGGGCCGAGGGCAAGTGTAACACACCGACGCGGCGGGAAAGTTACCGGGTTTCTCCGCAGCGCCCCTGAATGTGAGCTTGTGCAGCTCTTAGTGTGGGATTAGGTAGTGGACCGCAGTCAGGGCGGGGCTGTACATATATCTCCACTGTCCAATTTTTTCTGAAACCTGCTTCAACGGTCACGACACGCGCGCTTGAAAGATGGTGAATTTCAGTCAAATAGGCACGAACTCGTTTGGTGCGCCATTCGGATTCAAAAATGCAGGCCTTTTCACCGGCGTAAACCATGATGTAAGCAATTGATTCGGGTGGGCCAGCTTTGAGTTTCTCTGCGAGTTGATCCAGATGTTTATGTTCCTCATCGACTGAAACGCTACTGTACTGGTCAATCATCGCCGGTAGGGAACAATCAGAATTCACTGTTAAGTCACATGACTTCTCATAGTGGAGTTGCGGAGGACCGCCTTCAGCCTCCACGTTTATTTTAATCTTAGTTACACCAGTCTTCACCAGTGGGTTTAATACAATGTTTCGAGTTCCCTGCCCTGAGACTATAGACGCCTCTGTGACGTTCCATTTGAATGTGATTCCCTTCAGGATCTCATCGTCGTCGGTACCTAAAACATCCGCACGCAAACTGATTGGAGATTGACCACTCACTGGATAGCTGGGACAGGTAAGATCGACCAACAACAGTCGTGGTGGTCCAACGCGCTGGGGTGAAGCCGCGATGGACATCAAAGCAACAACCAAAGTAAGGCAACTAGCCATCATTAGATAGCGCCTGCGGGTTTTGACAAACCTTGCTGTCCCTTCCATGCTCCACTCCTACACTTTCCGTCGTTTCCCCTATTCTATGGTACGGCATATTTAGGCAAAAGCTTGTTCTTGTCCTTCAAGCAAGCATTATCTATTGCCCCATGAGCCATGGTGCTAGGCGCAAAATCGGAGCCGTACCGTTGTATGTCACGCTCCACGAGCGCCGGCGCTCGTTTATCCGATTGTTGCTGGAGGCTAAGTCTGACCCGGCGCTACCGCGCTCGGTTCCGTTTGGATCACCCACCCGCCGTCCATCCCACGGCTTCCCGTCATTCCTCGGCGAACGAATCGTTGAAGGAATCGGCGGCGGTGCTTCGTGCTCAATCTGCTTCTCCCGCTTTACCTCTTCCAGATCCGGCCACACACCTTCGGGTTTCCCCGGCTTGGGCTTTCCCTTGCGCTCTTCGCGTTGGCCCTGGGCAGCTCCTGAGATCAACAGTGACACGCTCGGTATTGGCAGCAGAGCGAGACAAATTGTGAATGCGATTGCAGTTCGTAGTGTGAGACGGTGAGCAACACGACGGTACATAGCTAGTCCTCCGGTAAGAGTCGGAACCCAGCAACCGTTTTTTCTGAACACTAATCGTTAA
>DATIBX010000295.1:0-8450 GCA_035457105.1 Pyrinomonadaceae bacterium | reverse complement strand
GAGGTTGACTAGTATTTAGACCTTCGCCTGCCAATGACGCGGTGACCTCGAAGCCATCATGTAGTAGACTTACGCAGATTAATTTGAGGGCACGGTATGAGAAATCGGAACCAGACTCTTTCTGGTTCGTTAAAGTGCTCGAGGAGGCATTATGAGACCCGAAAAGAGACGCCAGCGAACGAGCCAAAGCGGTTTTTCACTCATTGAGTTGATGATCGTGATTGCGATTATCGGTATTTTGATCGCGGTAGGAATCACTGGATACAAAGCAGCAATGCGTGCCGCAAACGAGGCTGCAGCTGTTAAGACCCTGCGGTCCATTGGCGAACAGCAGATGCTTTACTTCAACGCCCACCAACGTACGACGTTTGGAACCTTTGACGAAATGAGGAAGGAAAATCTCCTCGATACGAGGTTTTCAGGAACGACTCCGGTGGTTGATGGCTATGTCTACAACATGAAGGTCATTCCGAAGTCGACGGCCCAGCCAGCCGGTTACTCAATCAATGCCGATCCTCAAGTTGCCGAGGGAGTAGGAGCCACCGGCAAGAACCACTACTTTGTCGATTCCGACTCGAACACAATTCACGTTAACGATACTCAACCAGCAACTGCAACCGATCCACCAATCGGCCAGTAACCAACAACGAAACCTAAGACAGAAAGAGTTGAGGCTCAGGATTATGCCTCAACTCTTTTTTCTTTGAACAGATTGTTCCCTGGATAGCCCGTCGATTACAAGACACCACCCGCTTCAGCCGCGTGGAGTTTCAACTTCAGCCTGATAGTCACGATGCAGAGAATCAGATTAGGCAGAAATTGTAACTCCACGCGGCTGAAGCCGGTGGTGTCGGCGTGTTTGATTTCCAGGGGCTTAGGGCGAGTTCGGCACAAAAACGTAGAACGAATGCCACGCACTTTCGAGAATTCTCTGCTTAAGATTAGGAAAACATAGTTGGACCGAGGACGGCCTTACCGCTGGCTGGACCATTGGTCTAACGAATGCATTTGGAGGTCAGCTATGAGAATTCAACGATCTTTTTTCTTCAGTCTGTTGGTTGTTCCCTTTTTAATTTCCTTAAATGCCCCCCCAACCTTCGGTGCTACGGCCGTGCAAACCAATGCACGCCTGGTGCGCCAAATCAGACATGAGCTCGTCACCCTTCCTTATTACGGAGTCTTCGATTGGCTCGAGTTTGAGGTTCAACCCGACAATACAATTGTCCTGCGCGGCCAGGTGGTTCGACCCACTACGAAATCTGACGCCGAAGCAAATGTTAAAGACGTAGACGGAGTGAAACGAGTAGTAAATGAAATTGAGGTCTTGCCTTTATCTCCGCAGGACGATCGATTACGACGCTCACTTTATCGGGCCATTTACGGTTCAAACTCTCCGCTCTTTAGATACGCTGTGCAGTCAATTCCGCCGATTCACCTGATCGTCAACCGTGGTCGTGCGACTCTTAAGGGAATTGTCGCTAACAAGTCGGACTCACAATTGGCCTACATAAGGGCCCGAGGGGTGTCTGGTCTATTTGAAGTTACGAACCAATTGGTGATAGAAAGCGAGCAGCCCAGATAGCAGATCGATGGGCAGTTGACCTTCTGAGAAAAATGTCCGACATGCTTTAGCTTGTCGGATGACTTGATAAGGGAGCCTAATTGCTCAGCACCGACAAGCTAAAGCATGTCGGACCTTCGTTGGGGGCCCAGATTAAACCAGGGGTATCAGTTTTTAGACTGACCACGTTCGATGGCGGAAACGACAAAAGACCATTACCAAACTCTTGGAGTAAAACGCTCAGCTGCGGCAGATGAGATAAAAGGCGCGTATCGGAAACTGGCCCGTAAATTTCATCCCGACCTGAATCCTGGCGACAAACAGGCGGAAGAAAGATTCAAACAATTACAGGAAGCTTACGACGTCCTCTCCGATCCTGATGATCGAAAACTTTACGATCAATATGGCGACAACTGGCGAGCAGTAAAACAAGGTGGTGGCGCGCCTCCACCTCCAGGTTGGGAAGGTGGGCCAACCACGGGCCAACAGCAAGGACCACGAGTCGACTATCGCGACTTTGACTTTGGCTCGTTTGGCAGCAGTCCGGGCGGTTTCGATATCTTTGAAGAGATGTTCGGACGCGCCGGCCGCGCCCGCTCGCAACGAAGTTCCCGCGGTCGCGATGTCGAAGCCGAAATTTCTTTGACCCTCGATGACGCTCATCGGGGAGCAAGACGAACGCTGCAAATGCAGGTCGCTGACACTTGTCCGACCTGTCATGGTACTGGAGTCATTAATGATGATCAGATCTGTCCTACCTGCGGTGGCTCAGGCCAGGTACTGAAACCGAAGACCCTGGAAGTCAATATTCCGGCCGGAGTACGAGATGGTTCGATAGTGCGCCTGGCTGGACAAGGAGGCGCCGGAATCAATGGCACCTCACCTGGTGATCTTTATCTGCACATCAACATCCAGCCCCATCCAAAGTTCTCCATTCGAGGAGAGGACGATCTCGAGATCGAATTAGCTGTGGCGGCGTGGGAAGCAGTATTAGGGGCGAGTCTCGACGTAGCTACGATTGATGGAAAAGTGCAGCTGAAAATACCGGCAGGCGCTCAAGCCGGACAACGATTGAGATTGCGGGGACAAGGTCTAAACAAACGATCCGGCGGTAGAGGTGACGAGTACGTGCGCCTGAAAATTGTTTTGCCCAAATCAGTGAGCGATGAAGAGAAGAAACTTTGGGAGGAGCTTCGTGCAGCTTCCTCTTTGAAGCCCAGGTGAAGAACTGGGGCTGGAAGGTGCGAGTCATGCGTGAAAACGACATTGACATGGACGAGCCATTGACGTGCGCTATCGTTGCCGAGATCACCAACACTCGGCGATCGGTGGTGGTGAAGCTCGCGCGTCAGGGATTACTGGAAGTTGTCACTGAAACGACGGAGGAGACAGTTGAGCCCATCCTGCCCCGCCGAACAATCATGAGATTGCGCCGTATGAAGCGACTCCGTCATGATCTCGGCGTAAACTTTGCGGGTGCAGCGATAATTTTGGATCTGATGGAACGCATACGAACGCTGAATCGTGAGTTGACCAATGTTCGTAGTGCAACATTGGATGACCTTTAAACTATGCCCCTAAAGAGAGGAAAGGTGATCTGATGTACGTTGCAATGACAAACTGGTGGGCACTAGTTCTACGAGGCGTGGTAGCGATTCTGTTTGGCGTAATGACTTTTATCTGGCCGCAAATCACGCTGGCTACCCTCGTTTTGCTCTTTGGAGCTTACGCGATTGTCGATGGCGTGTTTGCAATCGTTGCTGGTGTGAGAGCGCCACGGGAATTCGCCAGATGGTGGGTATTGCTGATTGAAGGAGTTCTCAGCGTTATCGCCGGTCTCATCGCCTTCGCGATTCCCGGAATCACAGCATTGGTGTTACTGGGGTTAATCGCTGGCTGGGCCATTATTACAGGCGTCATTGAGATCGTAGCGGCGGTCCAACTTCGGAAAGAGATCCAGGGAGAATGGTTGTTAGCGCTGGGAGGTATCACTTCGATACTGTTTGGTGTCCTCTTGTTGTTGAATCCGGCAGCAGGGGCCCTGGCCGTATTATGGTTGATCGGGATCTACGCAATACTGTTTGGAATTATTTTGGTATTGCTTGGATTAAAGCTGCGAGGTATGTTGCACGGCTCAGCCACGACGGTTTGAAGGACCCAGATCGCGCATTGGCGTGAGGGGCGGCCACGGATTGCCGCCCCTACTCCACCAGGCCGTTGCGGATTGCGTAGTAGGTCAACTCAGCGTTTGTGTTGAGTTGCATCTTGTCGAGAATGCGACGACGGTATGTACTGATTGTCTTGTCGCTGAGGGATAAACCTTTCGCTATCTCGCCGACAGTCTTCCCGGAAGCGATCAGACACAACACTTCTAATTCTCGATCAGATAAGTGCTCGTGAGCAGCACGCTCGCGAACATTCAAATCAAAAACCATCCTTTCCGCCATGGAAGGGCTTACATAGCGGCCGCCTTTAATTACCTTCAACACTGCCTTGCGCAGCTCATCTCTGGAACTCGCTTTACTAATGTACCCTGACGCGCCGGCTTTGAATGCTCGCATGGCATATTGATCTTCAGCATGCATACTCAACATGAGGACCGGCAGTTTCGGACGCGTTTGTTTGATCTCCTTAAGCACATCGAGCCCGCTTCGACCTGCTAACGAAATATCGAGAATTGCAATATCCCAATCCTGATCTCGAATGAGAGTCATGGCTTCTGGACCATTGCGGGCCTCACCAAACTCTGCAAGACCGGATGAGAAAAGACCTTTCACCCCCTCGCGAACCACTTCATGGTCGTCGATGGTTAAGATTCTGTGCGTCATTTAACTCCTTAATTTAATGGTACACGCACTAACACCTGCGTGCCTTTACCACGAGCACCTTGAATTTCAACCCCTCCGCCCACCAATAACGCACGTTCTTTCATGCCCAGTAACCCCAGCGATCGAGTATTCCGTTTTTCGCGTTCTGTTATGCCGCGTCCATCGTCTTTGACATCAAGCACCAGCTGGCGTCTGCGAATTAAGAGTCTGACGTAGATATTGCTCGCATGAGAGTGTCGCAGGACGTTGGTAAGAACTTCCTGAAAGATTCGAAAGACTGCGGTGGCGCCGTCGCGACTGATCTCGATAGTTTCGAGATTAGAGTCAAAATGAAATTTTATACCCGTACGTGTTTGAAATTGCTGACCTTGCCATTCGATGGCAGCAACTAGTCCCAAGTCATCCAGCAGTCCGGGACGTAATTCGGACGAAATTCGCCGTACCGTCGAAATAGTAGCTTCAATTAAACCGGTCATCGTGGCGATGCGCTTACGCAAGTCATCGAAACTTGAAGACGCGTTTCCGGTCATCAGTTGGCTATCAATCTCTTCCAACTCCCACTTCAAGCCGGTTAAAGCCGCACCAAGTTCGTCGTGAATTTCACGTGCGATGCGCGCTCCCTCTTCTTCTCGAGTTGATTGTACTTTCGCAGATAAAGCGCGCAGCTGCTCCTCCGAGAGCTTCAAAGCAGTTTCGGCCCGCTTGCGTTCGGTAATATCGGTTTTAACTGTTAGCAACGACGAGTTTTGACCATGAGAGTTCGGAATTACCGTGGCGCGGGTTTCCAGATCAAAGTGGGTGCTGTCGCGTCTGACGCCTTTGCATTCAAACAAACACGGCTTGCCCGACTTTTGCATTTCCGCAATCAATCCTTCAACCCGCCTCCTATCCTCGGGACTGACAAAGTCAAAAACGTTCTTGCCGATCAATTCTTCAGCGTGTTCAAAACCGTAGAGCTTAGCACCCCGCTCATTGGTCATCATCAGTTTCAAACTGGAGTCAAACACTTCTACTGCATTTGGTGCCGTCTCAAACAATGTGCGATATCGTTCCTCACTCTGGAGCAGATCCTCTTCTGCGCGTTTTCGGGCAGTAATATCGAAAGTAGTAACGATAACTGCTGGTTCGCCACGAAACATCGTGCTCGCCGCGGTAACATCCATCCATCTTTCTTCGCCACTCTTGGTCAGAATCTTATCTTCAAAGTGTGAGTGAACCGTCCCGCCCGTTTGTCGAGACGTAATCCGCTCTCGCACCAACTCGCGAAACTCGGGATGGATCAGATCAAGCAGAGTCATTCCCAACAACTCTTTCCTTGAATATCCGGTCAAGCTTTCAGCCACCGGATTGACATATACAAACTTCGATTTTCGATAGATGTAAATGCCCGCGGCGACCGTCTCTGCCAGGGTGCGAAAGACTTCTTCACTTTCTTTTAGTGCTTCCTGGGCATATCGCCGGTTCAACGCAGAACTCATCATCTCGGCGGCCGAATCAATCAGGCTGCGCTCTTCTGTTAGAAATGGTCCAATATCAGCTGCGGGACGTTCCTCGAGGTAGACCACCTCAATCTCACCCTTTTGTCCGCCTGCCGTAAATTCGACCAACTGCGACCATGGTGTATTTCTAAAGTTGTGAGATTTGACTTCGAGATCTCCGAAACAGATCCGAGCTGCGGTGACCTCCGCATATTGCCAGGCGGGAGGGAGGAACGAAACGATGTCTTCAAGCAGGCCAAGAACACTCTTGGTGTCGTCCTGAAGAATCCTGGCGGTCTGGTGCAGCGCGGTGAGTTCTTTGACACGCTCGTTCAAATCATGAATTAGGTGCCGCTTCTCTTCCTCGACTCGCTTGCGATCGGTAATGTCATTTGCCGCCCACAGGTAACATGATTCACCGTCGAAATCGACCAGGGCCGCGGAAGAAAGCGTGAACCGCTCTTCGCCAGTCTTAGTGCGAATTGAGCCCTCAAAACTTTTCAACGCCGGGCCCTCCATCAGATTTAAGCTGATATTCTCGCGGGTCTTACGATCGAGCAGCTGGTCCAACTCTACAATCGGCATATTGACAGTCTCCTCGCGCGAGAATCCTGTTTCACGTACCCAACAATCGTTAACATCTAGAATGACGCCATCTGAACGTCTGATGATTCCCATGCGATAGGGACTTAAGTTAAAGATCTTTGCAAACCGCTCTTCTGAAGCTTTCAGCGCTTTTTCGGCCCGCTTGCGCTCTGTGATCACCTGGGTGAAAAGAATGAGTCCTCCAATTTCTCCTCCGGCTTTCCGCCAGGGCAAACTTTCCCACTGCAACCAACCCGGATGCCCATCAAGATCAATGTAAGGATCTTCATCGCACCGCTCGATAGAACCGGCCAGGATTCTCTGGTGTACCTGACGCCATCGTTCCGGAATATTCGGAAAGATTTCATAGTGGACCTTGCCGAGAATATCCTGACCCTCAAGTCGATAATCCTTCAGGAAGCGATCACTCACCTGTAAATAACGCATTTCATTGTCAAACATTGCGATTGCCGCCGGCGTGTGTTTTACGAACTGTCTCAGCAACCCCTCGTTTGTCAGCAATGCTTCTTCGACGTGGCGGCGTTCGGTAATATCGGAGAGTACCGCAAGCACACATTCCTCTCCACCAAGTTCGATTACTTCCGCAGAATATTCAGTGATGACTACATTTCCCTGTTTTGTTTTGAATTTGAATTCAAGATTTCGCACCGAGCCATTTTGCTCAAGTGCATGGACCAGGCGTTCACGATCTTTGAGGTCGACCCAAATCCCCAGGTCGATAGTTGTTTTGCCAAAGAGTTCCTCCCGGGAATAGCCGAATGAGGTCGCCAGTGTGTCGTTAGCCTCGACGTACATTCCATCGGACATGCGTGTAACACTGACCCCGATTGGGCTTGAGCGAAATGCCTTCGCGAATTTTTCTTCTGACTTGCGTACTAACTCTTCGGCTCGTTTCCGCTCTGTAATGTCGTAGAGCGTACTGCGACTCATCAGAAATTTTCCCTGCTCGTCGCGGACCGACGTAGCACTCAATAGAATGTATTTGATCGAGCCGTCCTTACAGACCATTTGATATTCGAGATCATGGGCCGATCCCTCTTCCAGAAACAAAGCGAACTTTTCTCGAAAAAAACTGGCACTTTCAGGAGTTAGCACATCAGGGAACATGAGGTTGCCGACGACATCTTCACGTTCTCTTCCTAGCCACGCTAACTCCGTATCATTTATCTGTACGTAAACGCCATTCTCATCAAGCGAGTGATAACCGCAGGGGGCAGTGTTGTAGAGGTCCAGGATTTCACGGGCCGATTCGCGTTGCGCATCCTCGGCTGCTTTTCGATCAGTGATATCTTCCGCAATGCCGGCTAACCGATAAACAACTCCTTGCTCGTTCTTAATTGGAAATGCACGATCGCGGATCCAGCGAACTTCACCGTCTCCCTTGACGATTCGATATTCAATCGAAAAGCCAGTCTCCTGGTTTTGCTTGATGCACAGTTCAACGCGAGCTCGATCGTCCGGGTGAATTGCTTCCAGGAATGAAAACGGATCAGCGTACAAGCTTTCGCGAGTTCGTCCCCAGACTGTTTCGTAAGCAGGACTGATGTAAAGCAACGCGCCGTAATCGTGTGTTTGTAACCAGAGCACTTCGCTGATGTTGTCAGTAACCTGTCGAAACCTAACCTCACTTTCGCGGAATGCTTCATCCGTACTTTGGGGATTGACTTTCCGGTCACCGTGCGAATCGTTCTTCGAACTTTTGAGATCAGAACCATTCCGCGTCTCGAGCTCGCGGACCAACTGCTCGTTTAATCGCCGTAATCGCACGACTTCACTCTTGAGAGCATCGTGGCTCTCAGGTAAATCTTCTGACACTAGAAACCTTTTCATCTAAATTTCCTCGATAATGACTTTGCCTACGACTCAAACCGCAGTGAATTGCTTCTGATTTTTTGGACGGGAAGCAGAGATCTAGCTTAGTTGGGGTCAGACAGAACAAATCTTACTACTCGCAAGGTCCAATTCCCACTCGGGCTC